>JAGHSP010000036.1 GCA_018065815.1 Candidatus Sodaliphilus limicaballi
GCCATGAGTGCGGCGCCCATCTCGCGCCAGCAGGCGATGAGCCGCGCACAGGCATCCCTTGCCAAGCAAGGCATCGACATCAACGTAGCAAGCATGCAGGCTATGCCCCTCAAGGCACAAGGCACACACGCCACCGCAACCCCTGCCTACTATGTGTTTAACTCAAGCAACTCGTTTGTCATCGCTGCCGGCGACGACCGCATGCCCGAGGTATTAGGCTACAGCGACAACGGCACCATTGACCCTAACGACATGCCCGAAGGCCTCAAGGAATTGCTTGAGTGCTACGCAGTGCAAGCCGCCCACCTCACTGGCGATGACGGCGCGCCCGTGCCCAACGGCAGCATCTCTCGCGCGCCCATAGCACCGCTGCTCTCCAGCAAGTGGAACCAGAGTGCTCCCTTCAACAACCTGTGTCCCGTCTATACTGGCACAACACGCGCAGTTACCGGCTGTGTGGCAACTGCAATGGCACAGGTGATGTACTACCACAAGTGGCCCGCAAGCATTTCACAGACTATCCCCGCCTATACCACAAGGACCAAAGGCATCTATATGCCTGCTCTGAGTCCCTCAGGCTTCCCCAGCATGAGTGCAATGAAGGACTATTATTTCTGGGACGACAACGATGCATCGGCAACCGCAGTGGCAAAGTTGATGCTCTATTGCGGCCAGTCGCTCGAGATGAACTACAACAACTCGTCGGGCGCAGCGACAGCCAACATAGGCTCGGCGCTGTACAAATACTTCCGTTACGCTCCCACCGCCCGTTACCTGACCCGCACAAACTACACCGCCGAGGAGTGGGCAACCATTATCTATAGCGAACTTGCAGCAAAACGCCCCGTGGTGTATCGCGGCAGCGCCTACAGCGGCGGCGGTCACTCGTTCATTTGCGACGGTATTGATGCTAATGGTCTGTTCCACATCAACTGGGGCTGGAGCGGTAACAGCGACGGTTACTTCCTGCTCACCAACCTCAACCCCGACGATCAGGGCGCAGGCAGCAGCGTGAGCGACGACGGCTACATCGTGGGATCGTCAATGATAATAGGCATCACACCCGAGAACAAGACTATATCTAGTTTAGAGCAGACTCCCATGTATTGCACCGACATGACTCCGACATCGGCTTCGGTAATACGCTCAAGTTCAAGCGTGTCATTCCCCAGCGTCACACTGCACTTCGGTGTTTATAGCCAGATCGCTACGACTGCCGACCTCGACTACGGCTTGGGACTCTACTCGCCCGACGGTGCACGCCTGGCAACGCTTTACAGCAGTTGGTTCAGCAGTTTGCCACCTAATTATGGCCTTACCGACGACTATAACATTAGCATCCCTGCATCCATCCCGAGCGGCACTTTCTACATCAAGCCCATCTGCCGCTACCACAACAATGGCGACTGGATGCCCTGCTCGGGTGCCAACATCAACTACTGGAAGGCCAGCATCACATCTACCAAGCTCACAATCACCGCAGTGGGCTTATATGGCACACCCTCTTACAAGGTGAACAATGTGACCTACAATGGCAAGATGGAGAGTGGCCGCACCGTTGAAATGGTTGCCAACCTGACCAATACAGGCACCTCATCCTACCGCGACCTCTACCTCCTTGTCGACGGCACTTGCACCACACTGGCACAGTGCGCTATTGAACCCGGGAAAACCGGCAATATCTCAATGCACTTCAACGCTGGTGAGGCTCGCAGCCACACGCTCAAGCTGTGCTATGACGAGGACGGGAACCAGACGCTGTGGCAAAGCAACGTGAGCATTCCCCAGGCTGCCGAGAACTATCTTACTTTCAACTCTCTGACAGTCAAGAATGTCAACCCTGGGACAAGTATCATCAACGACAACAAGTTAGCTTTCACAATCAAGGTCACCAACAGCGGCGAAACTAACTACAACGACATTATTGTAGCACGCATCTACCGCCGCGCTGGCAGCAGCAGCGGCAGCAGCGTGATGGATGTTGTAAAGAGCGTGTCACTGGCACAAAGACAGAGCACCACTCTCAGTTTTGAGTTCCCCGACCTTGTTAAAAACGAGGACTATTTCGTCAATCTGTACTATTATAGCTATGGCGAACTCACTAGGACGAACCTTACAGGCTGGTACACCATTTCAGGAGCTACTAGCAAGAAGGGCGACGTAGATGGCAACGGAACTGTTGACATCAGCGATGCCAACCTTCTCATCAACATCGTTCTGGGCAAAGAATCGGCAAGCAAGTACAACGGCCGTGCCGACGTGGATGGCAACGGCATCGTAGATGTGAGCGACATCAACGCCGACCTCAACATCATCCTGGGCAAGTAAAAGCTTATTACCATTATGAAAAAAATACTGACATTTATTTCCATGATTGCCGTGGCGCTGTCGTCATGGGCACTCAATGTGGGCGACAAGTTCAACAGCTCTAATGGCGACTATACCTATTATGTTAAAAAGGCTGCCACATCTTCAGTCACCGGCGAGGTGTATGTTTACAGCTACAACAACACCACTTCGACAACCAGCAAAATCACATATAGTATTGTGGGACCTGACGGTTATCTTTACTATATTACTGGTGTGGGTGCTGGAGCCTACAAGGGCCGCTCCAATCTCACTACTATTCTCCTCGGCGGAATGGTGAGCTATCTTGGCTATGAGGCTTTTGCCGGAACAAGCATCACTACGATTGAGTTGCCTTCGCTGGATTCGTTCCAGTATGGTTATCTCTTGGGGTGCGAGAAACTTGAGACCATCACATTGACGGCAGGCAGCACTGGTTATTCGGTCTATGACGGTGCGTTATATACCGATGACCGCTCTTATCTCATCGTAATGCCTGCAGGCAAGAAAACGGCAAGTTTCCCCCCCGAGCTCAAGTCGATTAGTGAATACGCATTCGCTTATTCGTCAATTGTGAATTTAGAGCTTCCTTATGGCGTTAGCCGAATCTTTGAAAATGCATTCAATAATGCCAAGTGCAAGACCATTACAATCCCGAGTACAGTTAAAAGTTTCCGTGTCGATGGCCAGGTGTTAAAGCAGTGCAACAACCTCAACGAAATTTTCCTCAACACATTTAGCATTCCTTTCCCCGATCCTAATGCTTTCATCTCTGCTTCACAGCGCAAGAGTGTCCGACTCTATGTCCGTCCGGAATTGAAGACTAAGTATGAGGAACAGTGGCCTGGATTTAGTATCTACAATATTGGAAATGAACTCGCTTATGACATAAGCGAAGGCAACATTGATTATAACATCACAAGCACCGCGAGAGTCACTATCAACGGCGTTCAGTATGATGGCCGCGCATGTACCGTCAAAGGACGGCATGATATACACATCGGCGAGCGTCACATTCCCGCTTACCTTACTGCCAACAATGGTAAGAAGTATGCTGTTACAACAATCGGTGCAGAAACATTTAATTCGCATTGGACGGACGGTAGCGTAGAACTCGAGAAAGTTACTGGTTGCGAGAATGTCGATACCGTTGAAAGCTCTGCCTTTAACGCCTGCAAGGACCTCAAGACGATATCTCTGCCCAATGTTTCATGCATTAATTCATTTGCATTTCGTAACTGCACAGCTCTCACCTCGTTTGCCTTCAATAAGAACATTAAAAATATAGAGGAGCATGCGTTTGAAAATTCGGGTCTTGCATCCGATGTTGTGCTGCCCTACGGATTTGAACATCTTGGAGCGTATGCATTTAAAGGCACAAAGGTTACAACAATCTTTGTCCCCAGGATTAAAACCATTAGCACATGGGCATTCGAGGGGATGACCAACCTCAGCTCATTATACTTCAACAATGCTAATCCTAATATGGTTAGGCTACTCAACCTGACGGGCGTTCCCTCTACATGTACGCTGTATGTTCCGTCCGAATCCCTTGACGAGTGGAGAGAAACCAGCGAATTTGACAGCCGCTTCAAGGCGATTAAAAGCGGAGCCTGCGACTTCACTTACGGTTCATCACTCAGCAATGTTAAGTCAAGTGCCTATCGCATCACTGTTTTGAGCAACACCCCCTTCACCGAGGATGGCGTGGAATATGCTGGCACTGCCATGTATGTCAACTATTCCAACATGGGCAACATGGCGGCATTCATGGGAAGCCCCAGCGAGCTCAACCAGTTCTATGGCATCAACAAGCGTTACAAGATGATCAAGATAGGCGAGCACTGCTTTGAGGGTGCAACCAAGATGGTTGACCCGGGGCTTGCCAAGATGACAAACCTTGAGGAAATAGGCGCTTATGCTTTCAACGGACTGTCGGCGATGAGCGAAATCAAGATTCCCGCAACGGTGAAGACGATTGGCGACAATGCGTTTGCTGGTTGCACCAACCTCACTACAATCATTGCCGAGCCCACAACGCCTCCCGTAGTTCAGTATCACACCTTCGACAACCTTTACAGCCAAGCCACTCTCAAGGTGCATGAAAGCAGCCTCGCACAGTACAAGGGTGCAAGCTTCTGGAAATATTTCTTCAAGATAGAGAGCATAGAGGGCGACAGCGGCGTCAAGGGCGACGTGGACGGCAACGGAGAGGTTGACATCACCGATGCCAACATACTCATTAACATTATCTTGGGCAAAGACGATGTCAACAAATATGGCGGCCGTGCCGA
>JAGHSP010000322.1 GCA_018065815.1 Candidatus Sodaliphilus limicaballi
CTACTATGTGGTTAATTAATTCATCTGTAGGACGAAAAGTAGTGATGAGCCTACCGGTCTTTTCCTCATTCTTTTCGTTACATTCCACGCGGTGATGAACGCCGTAGCCCTCATCAGCTTCGAGGCTTATGAGAAGGTGTGCGAGTTCCTCGGCGCTAACTGGTATGCACTCCTGGGCACAGCGGCAATCGCTGGCGGCGCAGTGCTTCACATCATTTATGCTTTCTGGCTCTCAATGCAGAACAAGAAAGCTCGCGGTGGCGACGCTTATGCAGTAGCCAAACGCCCCAAGAACGTAGAGTGGGCTTCGCAGAACATGCTGGTGCTCGGCATCATCGTTTTCTGCTTCTTCGTGCTCCACTTGTATCACTTCTGGGCTAAGATGCAGCTCCCCGAGATGATGGGCGATCATCCCCTCGCTGGCAAGGCTGCTCTCGAGGCTGTGTTCGGACAGGTATGGGTTCTTCCCGTTTACCTCGTGTGCTTCGCGGCTCTGTGGTTCCACCTCACACACGGTTTCTGGAGCGCTTTCCAGAGCCTCGGTACTGCCAACGAGAAGTGGATTTGCCGCTTCAAGTGCATCGGTTTCGTGTGGTCAACCGTTGTGATGGGCCTTTTCGCTGTTGAGGCTATCTACTTCACTTGGTTCTTTGCATTCTGATGAGATTGCTGAGTGTATAATCATTTAAACTGAATTAAAATGGAAAACAAAGATATTTTCATGCCGGCAGCCGACTCTAAGATCCCCGAGGGTCCCGTTGCTGAAAAGTGGACCAACTATAAGGCTCACCAAAAACTCGTGAACCCCGCCAACAAGCGCCGCCTCGACATCATCGTCGTGGGTACAGGCCTTGCTGGTGCATCGGCTGCATCAACACTGGGCGAGATGGGCTTCAACGTGCTCAACTTCTGCATCCAGGACTCACCCCGCCGCGCTCACTCTATCGCTGCCCAGGGTGGTATCAATGCTGCTAAAAACTATCAGAACGACGGTGACTCGGTTTACCGCTTGTTCTACGACACCGTGAAGGGTGGTGACTACCGCGCTCGCGAGGCCAACGTTTATCGTCTTGCCGAGGTGTCTAACAATATCATCGACCAGTGCGTGGCACAGGGCGTTCCTTTCGCCCGCGAGTATGGCGGTCTCCTCGCCAACCGTTCATTCGGTGGTGCTCAGGTGAGCCGTACATTCTATGCCAAGGGTCAGACCGGCCAGCAGCTCCTGCTCGGCGCTTACTCTTCACTCAACCGCCAGATCGAGGCAGGCAAGGTGAAGAGCTTCAACCGCTATGAGATGCACGACGTGGTTATCATCGACGGCCGTGCTCGCGGTATCATCGCCAAGAACCTCGTCACAGGCAAGCTCGAGCGCTTCGCTGCTCACGCTGTCGTTATCGCTACCGGCGGTTATGGCAACACTTACTTCCTGTCAACTAACGCTATGGGCTGCAACGTATCGGCTGCTATGGCTTGCTACCGCAAGGGCGCATTCTTCGCTAACCCCGCTTACGTTCAGATCCACCCCACTTGTATCCCCGTGCACGGCGACAAGCAGTCAAAGCTCACTCTCATGTCAGAGTCACTGCGTAACGACGGCCGCATCTGGGTTCCCAAGAAACTCGAAGACGCCAAGAAACTCCAGGCTGGCGAAATCAAGGGTAGCGACATCCCCGAGGAAGATCGCGACTACTACTTGGAGCGCCGTTATCCCGCCTTCGGCAACCTCGTTCCCCGCGACGTGGCTTCACGTGCTGCCAAGGAGCGTTGCGACAAGGGCTTCGGCGTGAACAACACCGGCAAGGCCGTATTCCTCGATTTCAGCGAGGCTATCGGCCGCCTGGGCATCGACGTTGTGCGCCAGCGCTACGGCAACCTCTTCGACATGTATGAGGAAATCACCGACGTTAACCCCGGCGAGTTCGCCAAGAACATCAACGGCGTTGACTACTACAACCCCATGATGATCTACCCCGCTATCCACTACACAATGGGCGGTATCTGGGTTGACTACGAGCTCCAGACCAGCGTTAAGGGTCTGTTCGCTATCGGTGAGTGTAACTTCAGCGACCACGGCGCTAACCGCCTCGGTGCATCAGCCCTCATGCAGGGTCTCGCCGACGGTTACTTCGTTCTCCCCTACACCATCCAGAACTACCTCAGCGACCAGATCACCGTTCCCCACTTCTCAACCGACACTCCCGAGTTTGACGAGGCCGAGAAGAAGGTACAGGCCAACCTCGACAACCTCATGGCTATCCAGGGCAAGCGCTCTGTTGACAGCATCCACAAGGAGCTTGGTAACGTGATGTGGGACTACGTGGGCATGGCACGCACCAAGGAGAGCCTTGAGACTGCACTCGCCAAGATCAAGGACATACGCAAGGAATTTGAAACCAACCTGTTCATCCCCGGCACTCAAGAAGGCATGAACGTCGAGCTCGACAAGGCATTCCGCCTGCGCGACTTCATCACCATGGGCGAGCTCATCGCACACGATGCACTCACTCGTGAAGAGAGCTGCGGTGGTCACTTCCGCGAGGAGCACCAGACCGAAGAGGGCGAGGCTAAACGCGACGACCAGAACTACTTCTACGTTTCTTGCTGGAAGTATGAAGGCAGCGACAATGTTGCTCCCTCATTGCTCAAGGAGAAACTCGAATATGAGGCAATCAAGGTTCAAACCCGTAACTACAAGTCATAATATTAACTTTTGTAACACCTAGATTATAATGGATACTAATATAAGCTTCAAACTCAAAGTTTGGCGTCAGGCAGGTCCCAAGGAGAAAGGTCAATTTGTGACTTACGACATGCAGGACATCCCCACTGACACATCGTTCCTCGAGATGCTCGACATCCTCAATGAGCAGCTCATCGAGAAGGGCGAGGAACCCATCGTATTTGACCACGACTGCCGCGAGGGCATCTGCGGTATGTGCTCACTCTATGTGAACGGACATCCCCACGGCCCCGCTACCGGCGCTACCACTTGCCAGCTCTACATGCGTCGCTTCCACAACGGCGAGACCATCACAGTTGAGCCCTGGCGCAGCGCTGCATTCCCCGTGATCAAGGACCTCATGGTAGATCGCAACGCCTTCGACAAGATCCAGCAGGCTGGCGGTTACGTCAGCTTCAACTGCGGCGGCGCCCAGGATGCTAACGCACTCCCCATCAGCAAGGTTGCTGCCGACGAGGCCATGGACAGCGCATCTTGCATCGGCTGCGGCGCTTGTGTTGCTGCCTGCAAGAACGGCTCGGCTATGCTCTTCGTTTCGGCCAAGGTGAGCCAGTTCGCTCTCCTGCCCCAGGGACGCGCCGAGGCAAAGAAGCGCGTGAAGGCTATGCTCAGCAAGATGGACGAACTCGGTTTCGGTAACTGCACCAACACCGGTGCTTGCGCTGCCGAGTGCCCCAAGAACATCAAGCTCAGCAACATCACTCGCCTCAACCGCGAGTTTGTTATGGCTAAGTGCACCGACTAAATCCTGATTGCGGAAACTATTCTCTCACGACATCTCCCACCGAGACGCAGAGAGAAAAAATCCGCGAGCAACAACCTAAAAAAAGCGGCACAACCCCACACGTGGAGTTGTGTCGCTTTTTTTACTACTTAATAAGTGTTACTATTCAGCAATAACTTTTTGGAATCTGCACGAGGATATTACCCAAAATTGCTGAATAGTTACATAGCTTTACTGCTTCTTGAGCAAGTCGCGAATCTCGGTGAGCAGCTTCTCCTCGTTGCTGGGTTCGGGAGCAGGAGCGGGAGCCTCTTCTTTCTTCTTGTTGAGTTTGTTGATACCCTTAACCATGAGGAAGATGCACAGCGCGATGATGAGGAAGTCAATGATGTTCTGGATGAAAGCGCCATAAGCAAACACCGCAGCGCCAGCCTCCTGTGCCTCGGCGAGAGTCTTGAAGCTACCCTCACCCAGGTTGATGAACATATTAGTGAAATCAACACCGCCAGTGAGCTTGCCCACGAGAGGCATGATGATATCGCCCACGAGTGAAGTCACGATCTTACCGAATGCACCGCCGATGATAACACCGACAGCCATGTCCATTACGTTGCCCTTAACGGCAAACTCCTTAAATTCTTTTACGGAACCCATAATGTCGTTTTTGTATAATTGATTAGTTATTAAATAAATTCCAGTAGCACGAAACCACGCAACACGCATCGCATGCAAGTGATTCAACATGCAAATTTCCCAAAAATCTCGCTAAAATGCAAGAAAAAGCACATATTTTTCAAACAATGCGCATGAAAATTGTTGCAAAATTGTTGCAGAAACACATATCCGTCAGGACAACAACGCGAAGACCTCGCCTGAACCCACCCGTTCCCTCTCCCACAGAGACGCAGAGGCCACAGAGGTTTTTTACTGAAAGAAATTATCCGAAATTAGAAGAGAATTTTATTATCTCCCACTGA
>JAGHSP010000246.1 GCA_018065815.1 Candidatus Sodaliphilus limicaballi
AACTGAAAGAAATTAAAATAATTAAAAAAATTCAAGTTTCGCAAGCTGTGACAACATGCGAAACTTGTATAATAATAACTTCTTAAACTCTTAACAAGCTATGAGAAAAATGTTTCTATTGTGCCTCGTGGCTCTGTGTGCCATCGCGGCAAGTGCAGCTACCCAGGTTGTGGCTCACCGTGGCTACTGGGATGCACCGGGCTCGGCCCAGAACTCAATACGCTCGCTCGTCAAGGCCGACTCTATCCATTGCGAGGGGTCGGAGTTTGACGTGTGGATGACCACCGACGGCGTGCTTTTTGTCAATCACGACGAGACAATCAACGGTGTTGAGATACAGAGATCTACCGCAGCCCAGGTGCGCACGCAGCGACTCCCAAACGGCGAACTCATTCCCACGCTCGACCAGTTGCTACGTGCCGGCAAGCGACTCAAGACACAGCTCGTGTGCGAGCTCAAACCTCATGCCGACAAGCAGCAGGAGGCCCTTGCCGTGAAGAAAATCGTGCAGGAGTTCAAGAAACATGGTCTTGAGAAACGCGTCACCTACATCACTTTTTCGCTTCCTGGCATGAAAGAGCTTATCAAGCAGGCACCGCGCGGAACCGAGGTTTATTATCTCAACGGCGAACTCCCGCCAGCCGAGCTCAAGGAAATGGGCGCGGCAGGACTCGACTACCATTACAGCGTGATGCGCAAGCACCCCGAGTGGTACCAGCAGAGCCATGACCTGGGTCTCAAGGTCAACGTGTGGACCGTCAACACTAGCGACGTGATGCAGGAATGCATCGACATGGGCGCCGACTTTATCACCACCAATGCTCCCGAACTGCTTCAGCACATGCTCGCTCACCCCGGCCTTGTGCCTCCGTGCAGCGGCAAGATAGCCTATACCGGGCGCATCAACAAGACCAATCCCTTGAGTTACCTCTTTGTCTATCCCGGCACATCTTATAAGGCTGCGTTCACTGGCAGCGGCATAGACATGCACATGAAACCCGGCAGCGGCTACTTCGAGGTAGTGGTCGATGGAATCAACCCCCACAAGATTTTTGTTGACGAGAACGACTCGACAGTGACTCTGGCTAAAGGGTTGGGCGAAGGCCTCCACGAGGTGGAGGTGTCGCTGGTCTATGAAGGCTATGCCAAGCGCCCCGAGTTTCGCGGTTTCACCCTTCACGAGGGCGGCAAGATGGCCGCCGCGCCCAAGTTGCCCGAGCTCAAACTGGAGTTCATAGGCAACAGCATCACCTGCGGCTATGGCAACGAGGCTCCCGACAAGAGCTGCCCCTTTGCCGACTCCACCGAGAACCACTATTTCACCTATGCAGCCCTTGCGGCACGTGCTCTCAACGCCCAAGAGATGGCTGTGGCACGCTCTGGCATAGGCGTGTATCGCAACTACGCTGGCAAGGATGTGCCTAACACTATGACCAAGTGGTATGACTACACCTGCCTTCTCGACAGCACCCAGAAGTGGGACTTCAGCCAGTATCGTCCCGATGTGATTTGCGTAAACCTGGGTACCAACGACCTCAGCACCAAGGGGTATAATATCGACACCTATGAGCAGTACTATCTGCGCTTCGTGCGTCATCTCCACGAAGTCCAGCCCCAGGCCAAGATTGTGGCCCTCACAGGCTCGATGCTGGGCGGCACACCCCTCAAGGAGCAGAAGGCTGCCCTCGACCACGTGGGTGAGATAGTCAAAGCCGAGGGAATCGACTATTACCGTTTCGACATGAGCCTGCAAGACGGTTCGCTGGGCTACGGCGCCTCATGGCATCCGTCCATGCGCCAGCACCAGAAGATGGCATCCGAACTCATCCCGTTCCTGCGCTCAATAATCAAATAAAAGAGCATCACCCACTTTTTAGCCCATCATCTTTCGTTTTTCGTAGAAAATCACTAACTTTGTGGGTTAATTGTAAAACTAAACGAAATGGAGAGCGAAGGCAAAGTGTTTCAGGCTTCTACCGACATGGCTGTGCCCATGGCGGTTTATACCTCGGTAATGTCGATGCTGTGGGTGTTCAATGATAAGATGCTGTTCATGGACTCTTTGTTCATGATTATGCTCATCATGGGTCCCGTGGTGCTCTACTTGATGCAGCGCAAGTGCCGCAAGGAGGCTGGCCCCGAGTGCGGTGTGGCAGCGCTGTGGCGCATGGGGGTTATCACCATTTTTCTGGGCACGGTGTTCACGCTCTTGCTCACATTCTGCATCCTTGAGTATGTGCGGCCGTCGTTCTTTTACGACCAGTTGCAATTCATGGCGCAGAGCTATGAGCAGATGCCCGAAATGAAAAACAGCGAGGTTCTCACTGTCATACAAGCGATGATCGACAACGACGACTTGCCGTCGGCATGGCAGATCTCGCTGAGCATGTTCTGCGCTACCAACGTGAGCGGCTCGGTGATGAGTCTGTTCACCGCTCTTGTGGCATCACGAAAATAAAATAAGAAAAAACGAAAATTCAATAAAAAAGATATGAACATATCAGTAGTAGTTCCGCTATATAACGAGGCGGAGTCGCTTCCCGAGCTTGCCTCATGGATTGAGGATGTGATGAATAAAAACGGATTCACTTATGAAATCCTGTTTGTCAACGATGGTAGCACCGATGACTCGTGGAACGTGATAGAAGGCCTCAACAAGAGTAATCCTTGCATCAAGGGCGTCAGCTTCCGCCGCAACTATGGCAAGTCGCCAGCCCTTTACACCGGTTTTGAGCGTGCGCAGGGCGACGTGGTCATCACCATGGATGCCGACTTGCAGGACAGCCCCGACGAGATCCCCGAGCTCTATCGCATGATCACCGAGGACGGTTATGACCTGGTGAGCGGGTGGAAGAAGAAACGCTACGACCCGCTGTCAAAGACTATTCCCACCAAGCTTTTCAACGCCACAGCACGCAAGGTGAGCGGCATACACAACCTGCACGACTTTAACTGCGGACTCAAGGCCTATCGACGCGAGGTGGTCAAGCACATCGAGGTGTATGGCGACATGCACCGCTACGTGCCTTACCTCGCCAAGAACGCTGGTTTCAACAAGATTGGCGAGAAGGTGGTGCAGCACCAGGCCCGCAAGTATGGCGTGACTAAATTCGGTCTTGACCGCTTTGTCAACGGTTATCTTGACCTGCTCACGTTGTGGTTCCAGGCCAAGTTTGGCGTGAAGCCCATGCACTTCTTCGGACTCATGGGCAGCCTCATGTTCCTCATCGGTTTCATCGCAGTGATTCTAGTGGGTGCTATCAAGCTCTTTAACATGTGGGCAGGCAACCATTACATCCTGGTGACCGACTCGCCTTACTTCTACCTCTCGCTCACAGCGATGATCATAGGTTCGCAGCTTTTCCTTGCTGGTTTCCTGGGCGAGCTCATAATTCGCAACTCACCCGAGCGCAATCGCTACGAGATATCAAAAGAATTGTAATGATGAAGAAATGCGTGTTACTGCTGGCTGGTCTAGTCCTGCTCATTGCCGCATCGTGTGGTGATGGCAGTTGCTATGACAACAGCAACAGTCTGCCGCTGGTCAGGTTTTATGCCTCGGGTGGCGGACAGGTCACTGTTTCGGGTGTATCGTTGCGAGGCATCGATGCACCAGCCGACAGCATGCTGGTGAAAAATCAAGCTTTGAGCGAGACCTACTTGCCGCTGCGTGCCACCCGCGAGTCAACGCAATGGATCATCGAGGTGGCTGCCGTGGGCGGCAGTGGTTCGTTGAGCGACACCCTCACTGTGGATTACAAGTCGATACCTTATTTTGCAAGTGCCGAGTGTGGCGCGATGTATAGTTTTGAACTCAAGAGCGTGGACATCACCCATCACATGATAGACTCGGTGGTGGTGATGCAGCCTGTGGTCAAAAACGAGGCTCACGAAACCATGCGCATCTATTTCAAGAAACAGTGATGAAAAATATATTGTGCTACATATTGCTTGCCCTTGCAGCCGCGATGACATCGCCTTGCAATGCTTCGCCTGCCGACAGCACTCAGGTTGACTCGGTCGGCATAGCTCCGGCTCCGTCGCGCAGGCACATCACCCCCGTCAAGCCCGAGACCAATACCGTGCTGCTTCCCGGCAAGGGTGTGGACAATAAACTGCTGGAGCAATATCTCACTGGCGACACTCTCAAGGCGCAGGAAGAGGCCAGGCGAGACTCCGTCAAGCGTGCCTACACCCGCTATCCCAAGCTCACCGACATCGCTGTGGGTTTCAACTTTGTTGACCTGGTGCTGGGCGCTGCCGGACAGGACCACATGAATGTGGACGTGAACCTCACGCTCAACATGTGGAACCGTCTGCAGCCTGTGCTTGAACTGGGCATGGGGCACGCCAAGAGTACCCCCGACGGCAAGAACTATACCTACAACGGCAAGTGGTCGCCATTTGCTCGCGTAGGTGCCAACTATAACTTCTTGTTCAAGAATTCGCCCGACTATCAAGGCATCGTGGGTGTGCGCCTGGGCGGCAGCACGTTCAGGTATGAGATCACCGACATTCACCACCACAACGGCTATTGGGGCGAGGATGCGACTACACAGATAACCGGTCAAAAGGGCAGTGCACTGTGGTGTGAAATCGTGGCCGGACTCAAGGTAAAGATAGTCAAGCAGGTATCGCTAGGCTGGCAGGTTAAGTTCCACACTCTGCTCAGCGAGGGCAAGTCACCCCAGGGCAAGCCTTGGTTTATCCCGGGTTACGGCACCCGTGGCGGCAGTTTGGCATTCGCTTTTAATGCTTATTACACGATTCCGCTACACAAATCTCCTGCGGTCAGCGAAAAAGGCAGTATAGCCGAGGAATAATGGTAATTTTTTTAAGGTCAAAACAGCAGTTAATCAGAGTGTTGGTTAGCTGCTGTATTTTTAGCATGAAACTTTTTTTGAAAAAACGCTTGCCATTAACTAAAAAAGTTGTACCTTTGCAGTCGGGTAAGTCCTATACGGCCAGCTCCCCGTGAATCCCCCAGGTCTTGACCGAAGCAAGGGTAGCAGGTTGTAGCGGCGCGATGTAGATCGCTTGCCCATTTGCCTCCATAGCTCAGTTGGCCAGAGCACGTGATTTGTAATCTCGGGGTCGTTGGTTCGAATCCGACTGGAGGCTCAAAAAAAGCAATGCTGAAAAGCGTTGCTTTTTTTTGGTTAGTCTAGCTAGGTTTTCTAGATATTCTAGGCCATTTATGCTATCTAGGTTTTCTAGATATTCTAGGTCTAAAAATATAGATTAGCGGATTTTCCTGGTTGGTGGGGCAAGAATTAAATAGGGAGAGTAGGTGAAACATCCCTCTTGGGATGTGATATGGTAGCCAGCCATGAAGATGCGACGCAGGAGCATCGATGGCTGGGGAAAAAACCGAACCAAGCAAACCATGCCTTTAGGTATGGAATAGCAGGAGGCGACAGACTCGATGCTTTACGGTTCTTTATCCCGTACCTAAAGGCACGGGTAATTATTATCTACTTTTTTACAGCCATTTCGGCGTACCTACGGCACGCCAGCATGGCTGCCTACAATATCACATCCCAAAAGGGATGTTTCACCTACTCTCCCTATTTATTTCTTGCCACACCAACCAGAAAAATCCGATGATCCCATATCGTCCGCCATCCCATCCCGCCATTAAGTTTCCTCCATTATCTCCGGTCCCCGCGCGGATTACACGGATCGCAAGGATTATTTCGGATTATCGGCTAATTGACGACGGAGTCGTCACATTGCATCGTAACCGATGGCCGCAGGCCGTCGGAGAAAGGAACACACTCTAACCGACCTAGAAGGGGTCGCACTTTCCCGTTTAACTTTACTTTTTCCAAGGAAAAACAATGCCTTTAGGTATGGGATAAAAAGATGATTAAAATAATATCACATGCTTTGGTAGCAAGTTGTTTGCAGCTTCCTTATCCCGTACCTAAAGGCACGGGTAATAATAATCACATTTTTACAGCCATTTCGGCGTACCTACGGCACGCCAGCATGGCTGCCTACAATATCACATCCCCATAGGGATGTTTCACCTACTCTCCCTATTTATTTCTTGCCACACCAACCAGAAAAATCCGCTGATCCCATATCGTCCGCCATCCCATCCCGCATCCCGCCATTAAGTTTCCTCCATTATCTCCTGTCCCCGCGCGGATTACACAGATCTCACGGATTTCTCGTCAAAGCCAGAATGCAATTTGATATTGTTTACCCCGCGCGGATTACACAGATCGCACAGATTATTTCGGATTAGCGGCTAATTGACGACGGAGTCGTCACATTGCATCGTAACCGATGGCCGCAGGCCGTCGGAATTGCGCATGGTAGTTGACTGGATGTGCGGATATGGTTGCTGCTTTGGGATAGATATTACAAGCGGTGGCTCGTTTTTTTTCGAACCACCGCTTGTTATTTGCTGGGGGGGATTATCCCAGGTATTCGCGCAAGAGGCTTGTGCGTGGCACTTCTCGGCCGTCGATGGGGTAGAATCCCTTGAGGAAGGTGAGAAGGCGGTGGGCCTCGCTATGTTCTGCCACATTTGGCGGCACTTGTTCGAGGATGGGTAGCGCGTAGTTTTTCATCACTGCTAGTTCGCAGATGATGCTTGAGTTGAATATGGCATCGGCGTTCTCTTGGAAGGGGAATATCCATTTTTCTTCACCCTTGCGCACGCTGGGCCATCGCTCGATGGTTTCCTGTGCGCTGAATCCGCGGCTCTTGTGGTCGCGCATGATGCGGCGCAGCAAGCGGCAATCGCTGGTTGAAATCCAGTTGTGGTCGTCGATGTTGAGTGTTGTGAGCACAGAGATATAGATGCGGAATTTCATTTCCTCGGGGATGAACTTGGTGAGTTCGGGGTTGAGGCAATGCAAGCCTTCGAGCAGCACCACGTCGTCGGGTTCGAGTCGCATTGTGTCGCCACGATACTCGCGGCAGCCGGTCTCGAAGTTGAATGTGGGCATCTTCACTTCTTTTCCTGCCAGCAGGTCGGCCATGTCACGGTTGAAGAGCTCGAGATCCACAGCCTTGATGTTCTCGAAATCCCATTCGCCATTCTCGTCGAGCGGTGTATCCACGCGGTTCACCACGTAGTTGTCGAGCGAGATCATCTTGGGTTTGAGGAATTTTGTCTTGAGGTGTGTGGCAAGTCGTCGTGTGGTTGTGGTTTTGCCGCTTGCCGACGGTCCTGCGATGAGCACCATGCGTGCTCCGCCTTTCTTGAAGCGGCGTGCAATCTCGCTGGCTATATTACTGAGCATCTGCGAGTGGAGCGTCTCGGCCACGTCGATGATCTGTGTGGCTTGCTTGTTGAGGATAGCGCAGTTGAGCTCGCTCATGTCGCTCACGTTGTTGATGGCGTTGAAAGTCTTGCCCTCGAGGAATGCGTTGTAGATTTTCTCGTGCTTGCCAGCCTTGGCGGGAACGGCCGGGTTGTCGGGGTCAGGACCTAGCAGTAGCATGCCTTCCTTGTAGGGTATGAGGTCGAATGTCGATAGATGTCCTGTTGACGGAGCCAGGGGACCGTGGAAGGTGTCGATTATATCACCTAGTTCATAGTAAACGGTGTAGAGAGCGGTAGAATGCGCGAGGAAACGCACCTTGTCGTTCATGCCACGCTGGTCGAAGAGCTCGATGAGTTCCTTGGTGGGACGTTCTCTCCTGACGAAGGGGGTGTCCTCGGCGATGATTTCTTTCATGCGGGTCTTGATGGCCTTGACTGTGGTGCCTTCTACAGCCGTGTGGTTGTGCTTGAAGGTGCAGAAGTACCCCTTGCCTATGGAGTGCTGCACGATGAGTCGTTTGCCGGGGAACAGATCCACGGTGGCTTTGTAAAGCACCATGCACAGCGAGCGTATGTAGGCACGGCGGCCCGACGTGCTGTTGCGGTCCAGGAACTCTACTTGTTTAGGCCCGTAAAGGGGATAGGTGATGTGCTTGTCACGGTTGTTGACAAGCACGCTGATGGGTGAGAACCCGATGCGGTCTTTGATGCGTTCATACACATGCTGCAGTGTTTCACCGCCTTCCACATCCACATATTCGCCTGTATTAGTGCAAAATATTTTCAGATCGTTATCCATGATGTGATATATTTTTTTAATAGACTATATTCTATTGTGGGTTAGCCAATGATTACAGGGTATAAAGGTACGCATAATTTTTGTAAATACAAGAAAAATACACTACTTTTGTAAAAAGAAAATTTTAGATGTTATGAAAAAGTACTTACTTACTCTTGCCGCTATGGCTGGCTTGATGGTGCCTGCGGGTGCCGTGGATCGCGTTACGCATGACCCTAACGCAGTGAATACCGAGACTATTTTGCACGTGTGGAGCTGGAATTTCCCCACTATTACCGCTCACATGCAGCAGATTGCTGACGCAGGCTACACGATGATACAGACCTCGCCTGTGCAGACTTGCTTCAACCCCCAGGGCACAAGCAAGCGCATCTTCGGCCAGCGCCCCGATGGCGTGTACGAGGGATGGTTCTTCTACTACCAGCCGCTCGACTGGAAGGTGGGCAACCACATCGTGGGCACGAAGGAAGAGATGCAGGTGATGCTCGACGAGGCCAAGAAACACGGCATACGTGTCATCGTGGACGTGCTGCCCAACCACACCTCGTTCAGCACCGACTCTGTTGCGCCTGAATATTACAAGGCTGTGGGCGGACGCAAGAAGATGTTCCACACCAAGGGACTCACCCCCGTCAAGAATTACAGCGACCGCTACCAGTGCACGTTGCAGGGCTGCGGCGGTCTGCCCGACGTGAACACAGAGAATCCTCGCATGCAGGCTTACTACATGAACTTCGTCAACGAGCTGCTGGCAATGGGTGTGCGCGGTTTCCGCTATGACACGGCTAAACATATAGGTGTGCACAGCGACCCCACCGACAAGGAAGCCGGCGTCAAGGTTAACGACTTCTGGGACGTTGCCACTGGCCGCAAGGCTGCTCGTGGTGTCAAGTTGGCATTGCCCATGGACAGCCTCTTTGTCTATGGCGAGGTGCTGCAAGACCGTGGCGTGCCCGAGAAGGAATATGCCGACTACTTCGGCATGACAGCTTCGGGCTATGGATGGAACCTGTGCCAGGCGCTCGAGAAGCACAGCGCCAAGGGCATCGATCTGGTGTCTTGGCACCACGGCGTTGCTCCCGAGTATCTCACCACATGGGTTGAGAGCCATGACACTTACTGCAACGGCAACGAGACCGCAGGCATCAGCGACGAGATGATACGCTGCGGATGGGTGTTCCTCACTGCCCGCCAGAACGGCACCCCCTTGTTTTTCAACCGTCCTGCTGGTTCCACCCGCTCAAACTACTATGGCAACAATGTGCTGGGCGAGCGCGGCAACGACGAGTTCTTCCACCCCGAGGTGGTTGCGGTGAACAAGTTCCGTGCGGCCATGGCAGGCGAAAAGGAAGACTTGCAGTTCAGTGACAGCGGCGAACTCATGCTCGTGAACCGCGGCAACAAGGGCGCGGCAGTGGTCAACATCGCTACTACATCTCGTGCGCTCGACCTTGCCACCTCACTGCCCGCGGGCGAGTATTTCGACCAGGTATATGGCCAGCCCTTTGTTGTGGAGAACGGCCGCCTCAAGGGAGTGTGCAAGGGTGCTACCACCTATATTCTTAATGCAAAATGAATTCGCGCACAAAGTACACGACGAGTTAACATAAATTAACAACAATAATGTGCAAAGTTTATTAATATTTACTAAATTTGCACCACAATAAGACTAAAACTTAATTGTAAAAATGTTTTTGCTAATAAAATGATAGTAGCGGTCTTATTAGATACTGACAATTAACTGTGTGCGCTTGAGTTGTGCCGTCAATATGCTGGAGCAACACTGCCGAGGAATAGAGATGGGGGTTCTCGCACAACTTGGTGCATTAACAAATTACAAAACAAAATAAAAAAAATTGCCCGCCCCAGAGACCAAGCGGGAAACATTCTATTATGGAACAAAATACAGTTCAAAGCGTACTCGCTGCAGTAAGAGAAAACGTACCCGCTGAGGAAATCGCAAACCTGACTCAAGCTCTTGAGGCTGCTCCCGAGGAGAAGGCACAGCAGATTCTTGGTCTTTCACTGAAGAGCCCCATGGTGATGCTTCTCATTGCTTGGTTCTTGGGTGGTTTCGGTGTTGACCGTTTCATGCTCGGTAAGACTGGCCAGGGTGTTGGCAAGCTTCTCACTTGCGGTGGCTGCGGTATCTGGGCTATCATCAACCTCTTCACCGTTATGGGCGAGACTAAGAAGTTCAACCTGGAGAAGATTCAGGAGCTCCTCTAATTTAAGGAACTAACCATAAAGAATGGCTTGGAAACGGAAATCAGGTTTCCAGGCCTTCTTTGTTTAGAACGGCGCATGGCTATGAAAATAATCAAGTTAGTTGCTCTGACAATCGTGATACTGACAGTGGGAGCATGTTCTTACCCTGAGAAGGCCGACATGGGAGAGGCCTATTGCGACTCGGTGATGGACGAGGCTGTACTCGACTCCATATGTGTCGATGATGGTGCCGATGGCGTTGTCGAGGGGGATGTGGATCCTGTGGACGACATCTTGCGCGGCGGCGAATGAATAAGGATACCCGCCTTTAAAACAACAAGAGCGTGACTGCTAATGAGACAAAGCAGTCACGCTCTTTCCTTATTGTCACATCACTGGTTGTTGTTCTCTCGCAGGATTTACACCTTCATGATGCGCATGTGAGCCTGCGGGTATCGAAGCACGAGGCAGCTGGCCTCGGTGAGCACAAGCGCATCAGTGTTGCGCAGGCCGCTCGACTTCAGGTTGAGCGCCTCGGTGCTGAAGGGGATGTGGCTGTACTTCTGGATATACTCTGGGTCAATCACGAGCCCGTTGTCGGCCATTCCGCAATCGTCAAACACCTCGCTCAGGAGCAGATAGAGCGTGCCAAACTTGCTGCGCAGCTCGGTGAAATCGATGCCCCACTTGCTCACGCTCTCGCCCGAGCGCACCACGCGTGTCACATCGAGGTGGCTCAACGCCCCTATGAGCTTGCTTCCTCCCAGCAGCACCTTGCGCTTGCTGCCGTTGTTGCCGGTGAAGGCTTTGCGCATGAGTTCCACCACATCGTTCTCGCTCAGCACATCGCTGTCGTAGTGGAAGTCCTTGCCAGCCTGGTGCCAGATGCCGCCGGTGAACAGGATGTTCTCCTTCTTGTCGGGGTGCCACAGGCGTTGCTTCACCCCGAAGAGGAATGACTTCTCCATGCCCAGGCGCATGTCGTAGATGGCAGCTTCTTCCTGGTCGCTCATTGTCCAGTCGGTCTCTTTGTTGGCGAGCTTCTGCAGCGTGCTCTGTTCGACCTGCATCTTGAAGATCTGGCAGTAGTTGCTGTCCTTCTGCGGCATCGCCTCATATTGTGGCGACATCACGTCGAGTTCGCTTGCTGCGCGACCCATGCGCACCAGCGTGGTGCCTGCTTCGAGGTTGGGCACGCATCCCATGAATGCGCCCACGCGCTTGCCGTTCACTGCCATCACCACGATGCCGTCGTCGGTGCGTTCGGTCACATACAGCACCAGCTCGTTCTTGCTTCGTGCCACGCCGTCGGGTTCATATCCATACACTCCTTGCACGAGGATGGTGTCGCTGGCGTCAAACATCTGGTCATCGTCGGTCGAGAGGAGCGCTTTGGGCGATCCTTTCGCCGTTGAAGTGCTCTCGCTGTAGTCATCGGCAAGCGTTGTGGCGGTGGGCTTGGTGTCCACGTTGTAGTAGTCCACCTGCATCGCGCCCGAGTGCTTGGCGCCGGCATAGCGTGAGATTTGGTCCACAGGAGTTGCCATAGGGCGGATTTTCACGATCTGTCGGTCAATCTCGTTGAGCAGCAGCGATGGCGATGTCTCGCGGGTGAGGTCGGTTGTGAGCGGGCCATCTACCACATGCTTGCCGCCAGCCACTCCGGGGATGATTGCCGCGGCGAGAAGGGTCTCGGCGGTGCACTGCGACATGAACATGGCCAGCAGCATGATGCTCATGACGATTGAAAACACAAGGACGGGGTGGCGTGTCACCGCCTCCGCTGCATGTCGCAAGATGCGACTAGTGCAATTTTCTTCTTTCATAGTTTTAATAGAATTAAGGGTTATTTGTAGCTATAAGTATAGTTACGGGTTATAAAAATGTTGAGTTGTGTAAAGTTTCAGTCCCACACGCTGCGACGCGTGTAGCGAGGGAATGTGCGTTGGGCTGCCTCGGTGTCCTCCTGGTGTTGCTCGGGGTGGATGCTAGCGTCGATGTTCTCGTTGCGGCCGCGCAAGTAGCCTTGCGCATCGGCATTCTTCACGTCCTCGTCGTGGCGCAGCGCCAGGTCGAGCATCTGCACGGCCTCATCGGTGGGTGCCGCGACGTTGAGCGACTGGAGCACATCCAGAATGCGGGGGCGCGACTCAGGGGCGATGCCCATGCGCTGGCAGGCGTTTTCTAACTGTGTTTCCAGCGGTTCACTCTTTGGGGTAGCTTGCGCCATGCTTGGTTCCAAGACAACCGTAGTGTCGATTTCGGGTACAAAATTTTCGGTTTCGTTGTTCATGATGTTATCGTTTTATTGTTCACGCTGCAAAATTACTACACGTGGCCCCACAAAAACCATATTAACCGAGCAAGTGGATTAAGTTGTTGCTGTACAGATTATTGGTAATATCAAGACACCGTCTTGCATGGCGCAGATGTGCTATTTCCGCCCGTGATAAACATTTTTTAGCACTTAATTGTGTAACTTTTTATCCCCTTGTTGCGTCTATAAGAGCAGAAAATATTAATTTTGTCACTATATTAGCGATTTGTGTGTCGTTAACTGATGGTTGAATAAAC
>JAGHSP010000367.1 GCA_018065815.1 Candidatus Sodaliphilus limicaballi
CTAGCCTCAATCTTGGTGAGGTTCCAGTTGTGGCTCGCCTCGAAGCGCTGGAGCTTGGTGTAAGGACGCAGGTCAAACTCGGGGAGTTGGTTGTTGCACAGCTTGAGATACTTGAGGTTCACGAGCTCGTGGATGTGCGAAGCCCTGATCTGGTCCATGCTTGCAAACTTGGCATAGTTGAGGTCGAGGGTCTCGAGCTCGGTGTTGTACTGGAGGTTGAGACCACTGTGGGTGATATGGGTGTACCCGTCAGTGTATTTCAGGTAGTTGTCGCCCTGGATGTGGCGGCTCAGCTCAAGTGTTTTGAGGTGGGGGAAATATTCTATACCCTTGAAGTTGCTTGCTCCCCACATCTGGGTAGCAGTAGAGTCGCCATATTCGCCAAGCTGTGTGAAGTTGCGGTCGGCGTTGTACACCTCGGGCATGATGACGATGCACTCGGTGTGATTTCTTTTACTATCGGCACCTGTTCCAGTGAAAGTGTTGTTCTCGCAAATGGGGTATTCGCCACGGTGCATAAATGATTTCTCGGTGGCATGGCGAACAATCTTGTGGGTCACCATGTTGTAGATGTAACCATACTTGCTCACCAGGTAGTTAGCAAAATAAGGATCGGTCACTGCTTTGCCTTCAAATACCACGCCGTTAAATACGGGACGGAGTTTCCACTTCTCGTCGCGGTTGTTGTTCTTGGTCCAGGTCTGAATCTGGTAGCCATCTTTATAGTTAGGCCAGTAATCATAGTTGAGTTCGCTCCACTGAACATCGAGGGTGCGCTCGCTACGCTTGCAGATGATGTAGAACGAGCCGTCGCTTTGACGCTCAAATCGCCACAATTGAGCATCAACGCCTACATACTCCCACAGGTGCACATTGAAGCCGTCCTCGTTAACATGATCATCACTAACATGTTCCTGATACTCGCTTGCGCCGTCTAGACAGTATTTCTCGTCCTTTGCAGCGTGGATAGAGTAATAACCGTTACCACGATACCTGAGCACAAACTGCTGGTTGATATTGGTGTTGTTTGAGGTCCAAATGTGGATTTTAGTATCATTGGCCATGTTTCCACCCGATACATCAACACTGAAGTTGGGATGTACGAAGTGGGTGATTGTGAATGTCATGCCGTCAACGGGGTCAGCGTAATCGGGGTCGGTAAGCTCCATCATGGGCTTGTCCTTGTCGGGACCATAAGCCACTGTGCGGTAGAAGCGGCCAGCATCGTCGGGGGCAATATATTTGTCCATTCGTGTGCCGTTGTCGTCCACGGGGATGAATTTCCACTTCTGGGCAACAGAATGGTTTACAGTCCAAAGCTTAACGCTCTTGCCTTCCTCACAGTTTCCGCCGGGGACGTCAAGAGCAAAGCCGTCGTTATTGCCGCACTTGGTTATCAGTTCGCATGCGCCATCTCCAGCATCCACAATCTTCCACTTCACAGCATCGGTGTTGTCGTTGTTCCAAAGCTGGACATTAGTGCTGTTTTCTGCAGTTCCTCCGTTCACATTAAAGTCTCTGCTGGTGTGGATGTCCCTGATGCGATAGAATCCGCCGCCAGCGTCTTCAACCTGCATGATGTGGCCGCTGTTGCGGGAAATCACGACATCGCTGCCATCACGGTCAAGGTCGCATTGACCCATTTTGCTGCTGTCGTATACACCGTTTGATTGACAATAAACTGTGTAATTCTCCTTGCCCATGAGCGCATAGCTCTCGTCGGCTACGGAGACGATTTTGTAGTAGCCTGTCGCAATGGCCCAGGCCGAGGGGGTGACGGCAAGGCACATGGCAAGTGCCGTCAGTAGTTTTGTGATTGTCTTCATAAATGAATACAGTTATAGTTTTGTTTTGTATAATAAATTTGTCACGTTAAGGGAGAAGAATGGAATTAATTATCTAGCAATATAACTTTTAAGTATTATGCACATTTATGTCTGTATCCGTCTTCTTTCCAAAAACCAAACCGGCTGCAAAGTTATAAAAAAATTTTCACCCGTTTTAGGGGGGGTAACATATGTTAACACTCTTTTGTATATTTTTATAATTACCGTTACTGTAAGTAAC
>JAGHSP010000049.1 GCA_018065815.1 Candidatus Sodaliphilus limicaballi
TTTTGTGCATCTGCTCTAATTTTTGTGACCGAATGGTGGGTGAAATTTGCTGATTTGGCACATTTGAATGAAAAATACTGGCAATTAGACCGTTTTGTATAAGGGGTGAAATGCGCGATTCTTTAATAAATATTGCTAATTCATTGTCCGGCAGGACAATACCTGAATACGAGGGTGTATCAAAATGCACGAAATGGCGGCGCGCTGTAAGCGCAATGTTGCTACTAGCCCAAGGCAACGCCTTGGGTGATAGGAGGTAAATCAATGCGCCCTGTAAGGGCAAAAGAATTGTTACCATACATAAGCGCATTTTGAAACACCCTCAAGAAATGCAACATGCACCGCGTTCAGTAGGACGCTAATCGGAGCAAATAGGTGAGGCTCAAATGGTTTCACATGCTAAAGTTGTTTTTTTACCAGACAGCAATAGTTTTTTTTATTTATAGACCCTTTCTATAGAAAAACAAATGCTGATTTTCAATCACTTATAATTTTGTTATATAAAAGAAGGCACAGAGGACACAGAGTTTTAGTTCAAAAACTAGTTCTCTGTGTTCTCTATGCCTCTGTGGGAGACCGAGCGAAATCTTACATTCCTTTCTTTACAGGGATGCGGTTAGTGGGCAACATGGCTCCTGACGGGCATACCAGCATGCACAGGTGGCATCCCACGCAGTTGCGGCCTATGATGCGCGGCACGCGGGTCTCGGGGTCAAACGAGATGGCTTGATGACCGCCGTCGTAGCAAGAAATGTAACAGCGTCCGCAACCGGTGCACTTGTCACGGTCGATGCGTGGCAGCACGAAGGTTGAGCGATCCAACTGATCGGTGGCAACAAACTGGTCAAGAGCACGTCCGCGCACTTCCTCGAGTGTCTTGATTCCCTCGCGCTGCATCCAGTCCTGCATACCCAGCACGAGGTCGTCGATGATGCGGTAGCCATACTGCATCACGGCAGTGCACACCTGTACATTGCAGCAACCAAGCACGATGTATTGCAGTGCGTCGCGCCATGTCTCAATGCCGCCTATACCGCTCAAGGGTACGTCTTTGAGTTTCTCATCCTTGCGCATGTCAAGGATAAAGCGCTGCGCGATGGGCTTCACAGCCTTGCCGCTGTATCCCGAAATAGTTGCCTTGCCAGCAACCTCCGAACGCCGTTTCAGTGTCACGCTCTTGATGGTGTTGATGGCAGCGATAGCATCGGCACCACCCTCAACTGCTGCAGTGGCAGGTTCCTCGATGTGGGTGATGTTGGGGGTCATCTTTGCTATGACGGGCAGTGTAGTAGCGGATTTGACCACCTGGGTGAGGTGCCGCACCAGTTCGGGTTTCTGACCCACGTCGCTGCCACGACCTTTCTCGGCCATGTGGGGGCATGAGAAATTACACTCTATCATGTCGCAGCCAGCATCTTGGGCCATGCGCGCCAGCTGTGCCCACTCGTCATCGTTGCGGCCCATGATTGAGGCAACAACCACCTTGGTGGGAAATTCATCCTTGAGACGCGACAGGATAGCGAAATCCTCCTCGGGAGTGTGAACCGAGAGTTGCTCCATGTTGCGGAAACCGATGAACGGAGTGCCCTCCTTGCCCACCTGGTCAAAGCGAGGCGATACCTCCTCTATGTCACCAAACGTGATTGTCTTGTACATGACACCTGCCCAGCCCATCTTGAAGGCCTTGGCTATCATTTCATAACTGCTGGCGACAACCGACGATCCCAGGAAGAACGGGTTCTCGCAGCGCACCCCGCAAAATTCCATCTCGAGCGACGGCAAGTCCTTGACTTGCTTGGCAGCAACGCCTTTAGCCATCTGCTTGATGCGTAGGGGGAAATCGGGGTGGATACATGCTTTCTCGCAGGGTGCGTCACAGTCGGCACACATATCCTCGTTGAGAAACATACCCACACAGTAGTTGTTTTCAAACCTGTGGGCTCTCACGCCGCGGGCGGGGTCATTACCGCGCGGGCAAGCCTGTGTGCAAGGAGCATCGTGGCACACAAGGCAACGTGTTGATTCGAAATGTTTATCCATCATTGTACGGTTTATGTCAATATTTCTTGTTTTTTGCAAAGTTATAGATTTTTATTCAAATTCCTCACGCTTCGGCAATAAAAAATCACACTCCACCATATAATTAGTAGTGCGCGAAGACTCCCACCGAGTATAGGATTAGGGGGAGATGGCTAAAATGGGATGAAAAGGCACAGAGCAAAATCAAATGGGGCATTGTTGTCCATCCCACTCGGGATGGAATATGGTAGCCAGCCATGCAGCCTTGCGAAGCATGGCGATATGGCTGGGTAAAGGACAATCAAACAAACCATGCTTTTAGGTATGGAATAAGTCGCGTACTTTCAGCACGCATTCCGTTTCTGGTTTCATTCTCCGAGGGTTGCGTTCGCTTCGCTCCCTTCACCCCCGGTTATTGATAGTCGCACTGTTTGCGACCACACACCCATCGGCGCGTTAAACACCTTATTTTTATGCACAACAGTAAATTATAGCGAAAGTTGAATTAGATATTACATACTTTTCCCTACCATAGGTGCTTCTACATCGCATTTTCATCCTTTACGGAATCTAAACACTACCTATTTCCTTTCAACCTGTTACATGCTTTACACAAGCATTGACAATTGTCAGGAGTGGTGTGACCTCCTTGGCTCCACGGTTTTATGTGGTCGGCTTCCATTTCTTCGATTGTATATGTTTTGTGGCAAATGGGACATTCACCTTTTTGCCGTTCAAAAGCCGAGCGTTTGTCAGCTGCTCTGAATGTCCTAATACTGAGCCATCGCTCATCTCGAGTCAGAACATATTTATATATGCCAGCTTTCTTTGTCACATCATCATCGGCCATTAAAGTTGCGATCTCATTTTCAAGGGCAGTTGTGTCATAGTGCTCATCGTGATAACCAACCCACAACTCCCCCCAATCAACACTTTTCATCTCCTTGCGATACTTAATAAATGTCTGTTGTACCCATTCTATTACTTTTTGGTAATGAGACCACAATTCAGAGCATTCTGAATCATGTTGATGAACAGCCATGTATTCCTCAATCGTGGATTTTTGGGCAAGTGCAAGCCATGCTAAAGCCCTTTCAAGTAGTTCTTGACGTATTACAGCAGCAGTTACAAATTTGTCTCCCACTTTCATTGCAGGACATCCGTAACGCGAGAAATAACGCTTAGCTTGTGTGAGCCAAGTACCAGAATAAACAGCATTGCGCAACTCCTGGTCAGACAATTTTTCTCCAGCGATATTTATTGTCTTGAACCATTCTAATTTCTCAGTGTCAGCGCCCTCGCAAATATAAACCATAAGTTCATAGTCAAGAATTTTCTGACGTATGTCTTGTTCCCAGTTATCAATATATTTGATAGAATCACCATACTTAACCGAGAAATCGTGGCTAAGATACTGGCAAATACTAATAGTGCGTTGCTGACCATCAAGCACTTCAAACGTTCCATCGTCTTTCTTTGCCCAATACATTACATTAAGCGGAAAACCTTTTATTACCGTATCAATCACAGCGTCGCGCTGCCTATCTTTATAAACAAACTCGCGTTGATATTTGGGACGCACATCCAGTTTTCCTCCGTATGCTACAACACCCTCTTCTTGAGAGTCTTCATATCCCTCAAAAAGGTCACGAATTTTTACTTTTATCAGTTCTATATTCATACTTTATTCTTTTTTCTGCGGATTAATATTCTACTATATGGACATTTCGATACTCCATCTATTGTATATGACAAGTCTGTTCGACCACGATAATTTTTCGTTATCCCAATTGACCGACCTAATTTTCCAGAACCAATTCCAATTAATTCAAATTGATCAGGATTAAATTGCCCTAATAGTGTATCAGGAACACCCATTATGCCATAATAATCCATAGGAATGTCCGCAACTTGGTTAACATCAATTGCATCGTAGTTATCATATTTTGGATATTCATCGGGAGAATATTTTTTATATAATATTAGTTTTTCATGTCTTTTGGTGTGGTCTAAATTCGTGTACCACAAAACGGCAGGAACTTTAATATAGTTGTCATCTGGGTCATATCCTTTTGAGCGAACATATTTTCGATTTGCTTCTTCCGTGTTTTGATAAATGGATTTATATACCATAGAAAGGTTAAAGCCATACCCAACCCATATCTGATTACTTTTTATCAAAGGAAAAATTTCAGAGTAATGAAGGGATGACATTCTTGCTAGAATCAAAAACTTTTTATTATATTCAATGAGTTGTGCTACATACTCACGAAATAGAGAGAATGGAGGGTTTGTTACAACAATATCGGCTTGTTTGAGTAGTTCAATACATTCCTGCGAACGGAAATCTCCGTTACCTTTTAGAGGCTTAACCTCAATTTCTTCAAGATCAACAACACCATTTTTATTCTTATCTCCATCATATATTAGATAAACCGCTTTTTCGCACCCTTCGGTTGAAAAAAGGTCAATATCTTGGCTTTTGTAGCAGGTTGTAATGAGCCTTTTTAGACCTAGGTGCTCAAAACTTTGAGCAAAATATCGAAAAAAGTTGCTGATGCGAGGGTCGTCGCAGTTGCAAAGAATTGTTTTTCCACGAAAATGTTCTTTGTAATGCTTCAACTCGTTTTCTATATCGTTGATTTGCGTGTAAAATTCGTCTTTCTTAGCCTTTTTGGCTTGACTTAGTGAGGTGTTTTTTGCCATAGTGGTAAATCTTTTGCACTGATCTACCACTCACGTGAGCGCACAAGAAAGGCATGAACTTTCTTATGCGTTCTCCGAGGCTGCGTAGGAAAGAGACCTCATCTACCTATAAGAATTATGCCCATGCCTTATAGCATGAACATTGACTCGTTATATAGGTAGATAAGGCATACTCCTCCCAATGAAGTTGCCTAACCACTATTTTTGTGTTCTTATCTCTGTTTAGTTTCCTACGCTATTCAGGAGAACGCAAATAATAGTCAATGCGCGTTATGTCAATATGTTATATTTTTTTCGTTTCTGTTTCTTGTTTTTTTGTTTTCTCGTTTATTTTTCTTGTTTTTTGCAAAGATATAGATTTTTATTCAAATTCCTCACGCTTCGGCAATAAAAAATCACACTCCACCATATTATTAGTTGTGCGCGAGGGCTCCCACCGAGACACAGAGTGCACTGAGCAAAATCGGCTGGGGTATTGTTGGAGGGGGGTGTTAACCGCCATTTCTTGGCTTTTGACACACCTTCATCTCTCGGTCGTAACTTAACC
>JAGHSP010000204.1 GCA_018065815.1 Candidatus Sodaliphilus limicaballi
TTGTTCTTCGGGTGGATGTCGTAAGCCTCGCCTATGTCGATGGTCACAGCCATGCCGGTGTTAGTGAGTTGCAGCGCATTGGTCTGTGCCTCACGCAGGTAAGCCCAGCGAGAGTCGGGCTGCACAGCGTGGCGCTCCTGCCAGTTGGCAATCTGCACGAAGTAGAAGGGAATCTCCTTCTTCCACAGCTTGCGCCAGTCCTGAATCATGGCTTGGAACAGCGAGGTGTATTGCTTATACCAGTCGGCATTGCTCTCGCCCTGGTACCAGATGGCACCCTGGATGGCGAAGTCGCGCAGGGGGTAAATCATTGAGTTGTAGAGGTTGCTGGGGAAGTTCTGGCTGTTGGTGTTCTCGGGTTTGCGGGGCAGGTCGTTCACTGCGAGCCCCACGTGGTAGTGCCAGTCGCCAGCCAGAGGCAGTGTCTCGTCGCCCATTTTGAGTTCGAGCATATTAGCGTCGCCGCATATGCCGCCCAGGCCGTTCTCGTCGCGCACCTTGATGGTAATGACAGCCTTGTTGTCCTTTATGAGGGCCGCGGGCACGTCATACACGCGCTCAATCCAGTAGCCGTTGGTGTTGCCCACCTGGGTGCCGTTTACCCAAGCCCAGTCCTCGTCATCCACCTTGCCGGCCTTGAGCTTGAGGTCCTTGCCCACCCAGTGGTCGGGCAGGGTGACTACCTTCTGGAACCAAACGATACCGTCGAAGTTGGGCAGACCCACCCATTCCCAAGCGTTGGGCAGCTTCATTGTTTTCCAGTCGTCGAGGTCCTTGGCACCGTTGATCCAGCGGGGAGTGTTGCCGTCCATGCCCTCGTCGGCCTTGTTGTAGATAGCGGTCCACTGCTTGATGTCGCGCTCGTGCTTCTCTTTGAGGAGCTCCTGGTTGCCGGCAATCTGTTCGAGTTCGGCAGCGCTCTGCTCAAAGCCTGTCACGGTTTTGAGCGTCTGTGTGCTTGTCCACGCCTCGGCGGGAGTGCCGCCCCACGAGGTGTCGATCACACCGATGGGGATGCGGAGCTGGTTCCACAGGCGGCGTGCGAAGAAATAAGCGGTTGCCGAGAAGTTGTCGGCGCTCTGGGTCGAGCACACGTTCCACTTCTCGCCGTTGCTCAGGATGAGGTTATCGGTAGGCACGTTAGAAACCACGCGCTTCACCTGCAAGAGGCGTATGTTGTCATAGTTGGCATTCTTGAGTTCCTGCTCGTAGTCCTTCACTTTGCCCCAGCCGTTGATGGGCATCTCCATGTTGGACTGTCCCGAGCACACCCACACCTCGCCCACGAGCACGTTGTTCAGAGTGAGTTTGTCGCCGTCGCTCACGGTGATGGTGTAAGCCTTGAGGCTAGCCTTGGGGGTAGTGACGCTGATGCAGAAGTTGCCCTTGGCGTCGGTTTTGCCGGTGAAGGGCTGCTTGTTCCAGCTGGCGTTCACGGTGACGGTGCCTGCGTGTGACGCATGTCCCTTGACCGTGAGAGTGGCGTTCTGCTGCACCACCATGTCATCGCTGAAGTAGGAGGGCAGCGTGACTGTCGCCTGTGCTGCACTAGCAGCAAGAACTGCAATGGCCGATGCCATTAATGATTTCTTCATAGTCTATATCTTTATTAT
>JAGHSP010000227.1 GCA_018065815.1 Candidatus Sodaliphilus limicaballi
GCAGAACGCAGTTCTGCACATAACCCTGTCCTAACTGAGCGCAAGCGAAGGCAGGGCAGGGTAAACGCGATACACTATACTGCGGTTGAAGACCGCAACCTCGATACGTGCAAGATTCGCACAGTGCGACCCCTTCGAGGTCGGTTTTTGGGGGGCGTATTCCTTTCCGACGGCCTGCGGCCATCGGTAACGATGCAATGTGACGACTCCTTCGTCAAGACGCTATCCAGACAACATTAACGTCAGATCACATGGCAAACGCATCAAAATTGCACCGCAACTGCGGCCATCGGTTACGATGCAATGTGACGACTCCGTCGTCAAGACGCTATCTGTGATGTAATTCCATTTTGCTTGCAGAGCAAGCTATTTTCTATGCGAAGCATAAAAATCAAAATAAAAATATTTTCTTTTTTTACCGGACAACAATAATTTTCAATGAAAAAATCAGCGAGATCAGTGAGATCCGCGCGGGGAGTCCTCAAAAAAAGTTATTGGTGAATAGTTACCTCTGCGAGAGACCCACGCGGCACCGCGTTTTGCGGGCATCGTGCACATTTCTCGGGCGAGTTATGTGTTTTAAGGTTCATTGACGAGCATGATGAACTCGTCGTGGATGGGGGCGGGCATGGTGATGCCTCGTTTTTTCAGGGATTTGCACCACCCCATGCGGTCGGCGGGGATGAGGGTGTAGAGTATGTCGCGAAATTCCTCGATTTCGTCGTCGGTAAAGTCGTCTGGGGTGCGTCCGGCGAAGCGGTCGAGGTCTTCGTCGTCGTAGTAAACGGGCGGTTCGCCCAGTCCTGTGAGGAGCTCCTGCGACGGACACACCTCGTGGGTGGTGCAGCAGTCATCGCTGCAGGTGTCGCTGGGAGGCACAGCAATATCACACTCGTCGCTGTGGCGGTGCTTGCGGTCATATAACCACAAGGGCAGCCCCACGGCGACGAGCAGTGACAAGAGTATGATTGGAGCAATCATTGGTTCCCGGATCTTCCGGTTTTAGAGCCCGAATTTCTCTTTCAGCGTGTCAACGTAGTCGAGTTTCTCCCAAGTGAAGAGTTCTACCTCGAGGTCGAGCTTTTTGTTCTCATATTTAGAGACGAAATGCTTGGTTACCACCTGGGGCTCGCGTCCCATGTGGCCGAGCGATGCTGTTTCCTGGTAGATGGGGTTGCGCAGTTTGAGTCTTTCCTCAATGGCTTTGGGAGTCATGTCGAAGGTGCGGTTGAGCACGTCGGCAATCTCGGCATCGGTCATGTTGACCCGGGCTGTGCCGCGGGTATCTACAAAGAGGCTGATGGGCTTGGCCACGCCTATGGCATAGCTCACTTGCACGAGCATCTCGTCGGCAACGCCTGCTGCCACTGCGTTCTTGGCGATGTGGCGTGCTGCGTAGGCCGCGCTGCGGTCCACCTTGCTGGGATCCTTGCCGCTGAAGGCTCCGCCGCCGTGTGCGCCGCGTCCGCCGTAGGTGTCAACGATGATCTTGCGGCCGGTGAGGCCGGTGTCGCCGTGAGGACCGCCTATCACGAACTTGCCCGTGGGGTTGACGTGAAGGATGAGTTGGTCGTCAAATAGAGCTTGCACGTCTTGTGGAAGTTGGGCCTTGACGCGGGGGATGAGGATAGTGGCGATATCCTCGCGGATGCGTGCCAGCATCTGCTTGTCGGCGGCAAGTTGAGCCTTGTCGCTGTTGCCCTCGGGCTTGATGAACTCGTCATGCTGCGTGCTGATGACGATGGTGTGTATGCGCACGGGCTTGTGGGTGTCGCCGTCATATTCCACTGTGACCTGGCTCTTGGCATCGGGGCGCAGGTAACTCATCAAGTGGCTGTGCTTGCGTATCTCCTGGAGCTCACGCAGCAGCCTGTGCGCGAGGTCGAGGGTGAGGGGCATGTAGCTGGGTGTCTCGGTGCATGCATATCCGAACATCATGCCCTGGTCGCCAGCACCTTGCTGCTCGCCATCTACACCGCGGTTGATGTCGGGCGACTGCTCGTGCAGCGCGTTGAACACACCGCATGAGGCACCGTCAAACATGAGCTCGCTGCGGTCGTAACCTATGCCGGTGATGACGTTGCGGGCTGTTTCCATGAGGTCAATGTAGGCCTTGCTCTTTACCTCGCCGGCGATAACCACCTGGCCTGTGGTCACGAGCGTCTCGCACGCTACCTTCGACTGCGGGTCATAGGCCATGAACTGGTCGAGGATGGCGTCGCTGATTTGATCGGCAACCTTGTCGGGATGCCCTTCTGATACTGATTCAGATGTGAATAAATAGTTCATTTTCCAATTCTTTTTATTGTGCCCGCAACAGTGCGGACGGGTTAATTTAAAAAGTGGAAAATGCTAAAATCGGGAAAGGGATAATATTGTGATTATCGCAGTTTTAGCATTTTTTCAAGTGGTTGCAAGCAGCCAAATTTTTCCACCGTGTTTCATTTTTGCGGGTGCAAAGGTACGTTTTTTTTGTGAAAACGCAAACTTTTTCCAGCCCCAAACGCAATTTTTTTCTCCAAACGCCTGGCCAAACGTCTGTCAACCATGACCGACTTCCCCCCCACAGAGGCACCGAGGACACAGAGAGGGCGCTGCGCTTGAAATTTACTAAAAATAAGCTGAAAATCACTATTCTCCCGATATAAAACAAACTACAGATTACGCTGATTATTTATTTTTTCTCTGTGACCTCTGTGCCTCCGTGGGAGAGGATATAATAAAGTCCAGAGCATAGTCCAGCTAGATGGCTTGCCGAAGATTTTTTAAACTATTTACCTTCATTCGAGTCTAAAAAAAGAAACGAAACAATTTGATATTGCGTAAAAAGTTGTAACTTTGTGCACTGGACTAAAATTTTAAACTTAATATAAGATGAAGAAGATTATTATTTCGGCAGCTGCTATGCTGCTTGCTGTGTGTGCTATGGCACAGAGCGTGAATGTGATCGAGGGTAAGAAACTCTATGACGCTGAACGTTATGACAAGGCGTTGCCTTATCTCATCAAGGCTGTGAATGAGGGCGATGCCGACAGTAAGGCTCGCCTTGCGACAATGATTTTCACCATGCAAGTGCCCATGTACAGCATGGACCGCGATGGTGCGCTGCGCATGCTCGACGAGGCCATCGAGGCTGGTTCGGTGCTCGCTATCGAGCGCAAGGGATTCTGCACACTCAACATGGGTAACGACACCAAGGAGGACAAGCAGAAAGGTCTCGACCTGCTCATTGAGGCAAGCGAGAAAGGTAGCCCCGATGCTTCGTTCAACCTCTTCAAGGTGTATCGCGATGGTATCAAGACTTATAGCGACGGCGAGGTGTGCGTGGCTCCCAACGAGGAATTGTCGCTGAAATACATCCAGAAGGCCGCCGACCAGGAAGGTATGGAAGGTGCTGCCTATGTGGGTTGGTTCATTCTCGAGGGTACTCACGGCTATAACAAGGATGCCGTGGAAGGTTCTAGCCTCATTCTCGAAGCATGGAACTATGACAACCGCATGTTTGCCGGCAACTGCCTGGAGCCCGGACGTGCCCTGGTGAAGTATCTCAAAGGCACCGGCAAGGCTACCGTCGCTGCTCCCATTGAGGCTCTGCTGCGCAAGTATCATCCCACAGAGTATTAATCCGACAGTCGGAACCTATATCTAAAAAAATCTATTGCTGTCCGGTTAAAATTGCGAGAGTTGTTCTAACTTTCCAAAAACACTGCTAGTTACGACACTTTGGTATAACCGGAGCTTGGTATAGAATAAAAAAAGAAAATGATTTTTTAGTTAATATGGCTCACGCCAAGAACCATGCCCGTGCCGCGACCAGCGAACCTCCCTTAAAACGGAGGACTCCGCCCTCAAAATGATAATACACTATCTGTGAGGTAATTCCATTTTGCTTGCAG
>JAGHSP010000182.1 GCA_018065815.1 Candidatus Sodaliphilus limicaballi
GCAACAGTTGATGAAAACGGCAAGGTGACTGCTGTGACTCCTGGCACTGCGACCATCACTGCAACAACTACCGACGGCACTAACCTCTCGGCAAGTTGCGAAGTAACTGTTCCCATGCTTGCTAAAAGTTTGTCTCTCAACAAAACCTCATTGACTCTTAATGATGGTAAAAGCGAGACGCTCGTTGCTACTATTACCCCCACCAATACATCTAACAAAGGCGTAACATGGAAATCAAGCAACACTGCCGTGGCAACAGTTGATGAAAATGGCAAGGTGACTGGCATTGCCCCTGCAATAGAAGGAGAAAGTGTCACAATAGGTATAGGTACAAGTTCTTCAAGAAACGCTCCATACTGTAACTACTACAAAAATTCAACTACTCAATCTATATATACAACATCAGAAATTGGCGGGGCAGGACCGATAACAAAGATTGCCTTTAAAGTTGCATCAATCAACTCTTCATATAAGCCAAATTCGGTAAAAATCTATATGGGGCATAAGACTGGATTATTCAGCAGCACAAGTGACTTCATGACAGCAAGCAATCTGGTTGAAGTCTACTCTGGTTCTCCTTCTTTGGGAGCAGTCTCTGGTTGGGAAACAATCAATCTTTCAACTCCTTTTGACTACAACGGCACAGACAACTTGGTAGTGGTTGTATGCAAGAAAAGTAGCACAGCTTCAAGCATCCCAACTTATTATTATACATCTGTATCTTCGAGCAATTATTGCATGATACGTTATAATGACAATAATGCCGAATTTGGAAATGTATCTAACACTTCATATCCGTATAGTTCAACGACAGTACGCCCGGATATCAAGATTACTATTCCTACAGCGACTATTACTGCGACAACAACAGATGGTACTAATATATCAGCTTCGTGCCAAGTTACAGTTGTAATGAAGGCAAAAAGCTTGTCGCTCAACAAATCCACATTATCGCTAAATGACGGACAAAGCGAGATGCTAATTGCAACTATCACCCCAAGCAATACATCTAATAAGAACGTGACATGGAAGTCTAGTAATAACAACGTAGCTACTGTTGACGAGAATGGAATGGTGACAAGTATCGCTCCAGGTTCTGCAACTATTACCGCAACAACAACCGATGGTACCAACCTATCGGTTTCATGCCAAGTGACCGTGATGATGACAGCCAAAGGTGTTTCCCTTAACAAAACCGAACTGACTCTTAATGACGGTCAAAGCGAGACTCTTGTTGCCACGGTTATACCAGATAATACATCTAACAAGACCCTAACTTGGAAGTCGAGCAACACATCTGTGGCCACTGTTGATGAGAACGGCAAGGTGACAGGTATCGCTCCAGGGATAGAAAATAAAGACGTCACAATCGGCACAGGGACAAGTTCTTCCAAAAATACACCATATTGTAACTACTACAAAAATTCTACTACCCAATCTATTTATACCGCATCTGAGATTGGTGGGGCAGGACCGATATCACAGATTGCTTTCAGAGTTGCTTCTGCTAACTCTTCTTATAAGCCAAATTCGATAAAAATATATATGGGGCATAAGACTGGATTATTCAGCAGCACAAGTGACTTCATGACAGCAAGCAATCTGGTTGAAGTCTATTCGGGGTCTCCTTCATTGGGTGCAGTCTCTGGTTGGGAAACAATCAATCTTATAACTCCCTTTGACTATAACGGTACGGATAACCTTGTGGTGGTCGTGTGCAAGAAACATAGTTCATATGCAGACTATCCTACCTACTACTATACCTCAACATCCACTAATAATTTTTGTCTGATACGTTGTAGCGACGATAATGGCGAATATGGGAATATCTCCAACACTTCATATTCATATAGTTCCACGAATGAACGACCGAACATAAAAATTACTCTACCAGCATCTACCGCAACAATCACAGCCACAACAACCGATGGAACTAATCTCTCGGCTTCATGTAAGGTGACTGTGATGATGAGGGCAAAAGGAGTTTCGCTCAACAAAACCACATTGCCTCTAAATGAAGGTCAAAGCGAAACACTCGTTGCTACCGTCACCCCCGGCAACACTACCAACAAGAGAGTAACATGGAAGTCGAGCAACACCGCCGTGGCAACAGTTGACGAAAACGGCAAGGTGACTGGCGTTGATTCTGGTACAACTATCATCACCGCCACGACTGCAGATGGAACATGCCTTTCGGCTTCATGTGATGTCACTGTCATGTCAAAGAAGTTATACACCGATTCGGTTTATGATTTCTTTGGTGGCGAGGATGTCGTGGTTGCTGTTAAGATGAAGAACACTATGGATGTTACTGGTTTCCAGACTGATGTTGATATTCCCTACGATTTCAGTTTTGCTAAGGACAGTGACGGGTACCCGGAGTTTTACCTGAGTGACCGCGCGAGTCGCAACCACTCTATAGGCACAACATCAATGGAAAACAAAAAGGTTCGCGTGCTGTCTTATTCGAGCACCAACAAGACCTACAGCGGCAATGATGGTGACATGTTCTACTTCAAGGTAAACACCCAATGGGATACTCCCATACAGACCTATACCACCCGACTCACCAACACCGAGTTCACGACTCCCGACGGCACGCGACTCGATATTGACAACAGCGAAATAAAGTTCCGTTGCTATTACATCCCGGGTGATGCCAACCACGACAAGAAGGTGAGCATCTCGGATATCATCGCCGAGGCACGACACATCCTGCTTCAAAATCCCGAGCACTTCCACTACAAGTCGGCAAACGTGAACGTGGACGAGAAGATAAGCGTGAGCGACATCGCCCTCACTGCCAACATCATCCTGGGCCGTCTCAACCCCGACATCAAATATAACTTGCCTCGCGTGATGGGTGGTGACGTGCTGAGTGCTGATGTTGTTGAGAGACGTGGTGATGGTAGCCGCACTATTGCTATCGCATTGAACAACGCGACCGACTACACTGCGTTCCAGGCTGACCTCGGTCTGCCCGCTGGCATGGAAATTACAGATGCTCGCTTGAGCGACCGCGCAGGACGCAGCCACAGCGTGGCGATGAACTGGATAGACGGCAACACCGTGCGCGTGCTCTCGTATGCAAGCGACAATGCGGTGTTCGCCGGCAACAGCGGCGACCTGCTGCTCATCGACGTGAAGGGTCACGGCAACATTGAGATGACCAACGCTCTCTTTGCCGAACCCAACGGCTGTGAGCACGAGTTTGACAACATGACCATCAGCACCGAGCTGAGCGGCATCAACGACATCACCGTGGGCAACGCTCCCGTGAATGTTTATAACACCGCAGGTCAGCTCATTCGCACCAATGTTAACCCCGAGACTGCAACACAGGGCCTCCCCGCAGGATTCTACCTCGTGGGCGGCAAGAAAGTGGTAGTTAGGTAAAGGTTTAATCGTTTAAAGCCTCTCGCAGATTGCGCAGATATCGCAGATATTAATTTTAATTATTATCTCGAAAAATGAATCTGCGCAATCAGCAAGATCTGCGAGAAAAAGACTTCTGAAATATCGAAAACTTGAATAGAAACAAAATTAAAATAATATGAAACGAAGCATTATATATATCCTTTCAATCCTCGTGGCTGTGGCGGCTACTGCAGCCGAATACCGCCTGTGGATTGATGACTTTGAGATAAATCCGGGCGAAACCAGGACGGTGTCGCTCAATATGGACAACGCCACGGCAGTGACTGGTTTCCAGACCGACATCTATCTGCCCGAGGGCCTGTCAATCAAGATTGACGAGGACGATTTCTACTACATCGACCTCACCAGCCGTGCTACCCGCGGACACACCATCGACGGCAGTGCTATGCCCGACGGCGCGGTGCGTGTGATTGCTTATACAACCGACCTTAACCCGTTCAAGCTCAACACTGGCGCGGTGGCAGCCATCACACTGGTTGCGTCGGCCGATTTCGCAGGAACCCACGCCATCGAAGTACACAACACCGAGTTGGCAGCAGCCGACGGCAATCAGTTCTACCCTGCCGACGAGACCTGCAACATAAACAAGAAGCCCGACACCATGCCTTGCGACGTGGACGGTAACGGAGAGATAGACATTAACGACGCAAACATCCTCATCAACATCATCCTGGGCAAAGATTCAGCCGAGAAGTACAACGGCCGTGCCGATGTTGACGGCAATGGCGAAGTAGATGTGACCGACTCAAACATGGTCATCAACAAAATCCTGGGCAAGTAACCGAAACAAAATCTCTCGGGGAACTCGCAGAACTCGGGGAAGTTTTCTTTCTCTCGCCGATTGCGCAGATTTTGTATTTTCAGTTTATTTTCAGCAAATTTCAAGCGCAGCGCCCTCCGTGTGTTTTATTTTGACAGAAGCGCAAAAGAACATAAGAAAATTAAATTATTCTAATTATTCTAATTTCTTTCAGTAAGAATAAATCTGCGCAATCCGCGAGAAAAAAAATTCCCCGAGTTCCCCGAGTTCCCCGAGAGGCAAAAATTTTTTTGATGTTTTCGTTTTCGTTTTCGTTGAAATAGTCGTATCTTTGCATTTCGTAAGACAACTGGACGATGATAGATAAAGCAACTGTTGACCTTATCATTGACAGCGCCGACATTGTGGACGTTGTGAGTGACTTCGTTACACTGCGTAAGCGTGGTGCTAACTATGTGGGACTGTGTCCTTTCCACAACGACCGCACGCCATCGTTCTACGTCTCTAAATCTAAAGGCATCTGCAAGTGTTTCTCTTGCGGCGAGGGCGGCAGCGCGCTCAACTTCATCATGAAGCATGAGCAGATGAACTACCACGACGCCCTCATCTACCTCGCCAACAAATACCACATCGAGGTTAATGAACGCGAGCAGACCGACGAGGAAAAGGCTGCGCAGACAGCCCGCGATGCTATGTTCATGCTCAACGAGTGGGCTTGCCAGTTTTTTGAGACGCAGTTGCACGACACCACCGAGGGGCAAGAAGTGGGTCTCTCCTACTTCAACGACCGCGGTTTCTCTACTGCAACCATCAAGAAATTCCGCTTGGGCTACTCACCCGAGGACCGGTCGGCTCTCTACAAGGCAGCCGTTGCCCAGGGCTTCAACCGCCAGCTTCTCTTTGACACAGGCCTTTGCGTGGACGACAACCGTGGCGGTGGCTACGACCGTTATCGCGGACGAGTCATCTTCCCCATCGTCAACGTGGGCGGCAAGATAGTGGCATTCGGCGGTCGCACGCTCAAGAAGGACAAGACCATCGCCAAATATGTCAACTCGCCCGAGTCTATCATATACAGCAAGCGCAAGGAAATCTATGGTCTTTTCCAAGCCAAGCGCGAAATCAACAAGCACGACAAGTGCTACATCGTCGAGGGATATGCCGATGTCATCTCGATGCACCAGTCGGGGTTTGAGAACGTAATCGCTTCGTCAGGCACTGCCCTCACCGACGAGCACATTCACATGATACACCGCTTCACCGAGAACGTCACCGAGATGTTCGACGGCGACGAGGCGGGCATCAAGGCTGCTCTCAAGGGCATCGACAAAATCCTGGCGCAAGGGCTCAACATGAAGGTGCTCCTTCTCCCCGACGATGATGACCCCGACAGCTACTCACGCAAGCACAGCGCAAGCGAGATACAGCAATATATCGACGACAACGAAGCCGACTTCATCACATTCAAGACCGGCATCATGCTCAAGGGCACCGAGCGTGACCCCATCAAGCGCGCCAAGGCCATCGAGGATGTCACGAAGTCTATTGCCGTGATACCCTCCGAAGTCACTCGCGCCATCTATGCCAAGGAGGTGAGCGACATGTTCAACATAGGCGAGGATGTCGTGCTGCGTGACGTGGCAAAATACATACGCCAAAACCGCGAGGAGCGTGCCAAGAACCGTGAACGCGAGAAGCTGCGTGAAGAACGGCAAGCAACGGCCGAGGCGCAACAACCCGCAGGCCAGCAACCCGACACACCCCAGCCAGAGGCAGAGGTGCCGCCCAGCACACCCCCTGCCGCAAGTGTTCAGGTCATTAACCAAGACACGTTCCTGCAAGAGCGTGCGCTCATCAAGTATATAATCAGGTACGGAATGTGCAACTTCTGCACTTTCTTCTATCAAGGCGAAGAACTTGTCAGCCAAAACATGACAGTCGTGGAATATATCCAGAGCGAACTTGAAGCCGACAAGATGCTTTTCAATTCGCCCCACTTCAAGAAGATATATGACCTGTCAATCAGTCTTCTGGACGATTTTTACAACGAGCTATCGGCACAGGAAGCTGCTATTGCCCAAAGCAGCGCCGAACAGATCGACCTGCTCATGCGAGAAATCGACCCCATAGGCCACAGCGCCGACAGCCTCAGGCAAGAGGAAGAACGCATCAAGTCGAAGGTGAACAAAGACAACATCGACAAAATCAACGAATATCGCACCAACTATCTCGAGAAGCGGCTTTTCTCGCACCCCGACGATGAAGTGCGACGCATCTCGGCCGACCTTGCCAGCGAGAAATACACCCTCAGCAAGATCCACACCGAGTATGCTACCATTCCCACAGAGTTTGACAAGCTCGAGTCTCTGGTGCCCTCTGCAATTTTCAACTGGAAAAACGCTATCGTGCAGCAGCACATAAAACAGGTGCAGCAGCAACTCAACACGGCTTCGCCCGACGAGGCAACTGAACTGCTAAAGCAACTCCAGCATCTATATGCCGTGCGCAGCGACATTGCAAAATACATAGGAGAACGAGTAGTAAACCCGAAATAAGTGGGTCATCAAGCATAGATATTTCATAAAGTTTTTGTAAATTTGCACAGCATTGTATTGCGAAAAGTTAAAGCAATGCTTTATGTTTTGTAAATTAAAATATTGACAATGAATATCAATAGATTGTTTTCTTTACTCATTTGCCTAGTGACATTCGTGGGCATCAATGCACAGACGCAACTGCCTGTGATGTCAATTAATGGCAATGATTTCTACTACTACAAATTAAGTGACAAAGAGAGCGTTCATGGCGTATCGCAGAAAACTGGCCTCCCTGCCGACGTTATCGCCGAATACAACACATGGGCTAGCAACGGACTCGAAAAACAGTTCTTGCTTCTCGTGCCCGTCAACTACAAGTCGATGACAGCGCCCCAGTCGTCTCAAAAATTCCAGCCCCAGCAACAGGTGGGATACACCCTTGCCGCCGGCGACAACATCTACAGCGTGGCAAAGCGTTTCAACGCATCGGTCGAGGGCATACTCTCGTCCAACATCTCACTCGCTCCATCCGATTATAAGCCAGGAACGACAGTGAGGGTAACCCCGCAATCGGCTATGCCGTTTGCCTACGATGCCGCCGTCACAAGATTCAAGACCCACGACATCAAGAAGGACGAGTCGTTTTACTCCATCGCCAACCAATATGGAACAACCACTTCCACGTTGAAGCAACTCAACCCGAGCGTCGATAAACTGAAGAAAGGCAAGAAAATCATCGTGCCGTTCACCACCATAGTGCGCACTACCGGCAACGTAGCCACAATGAGCGTCAACGACCTTGAGCGTCACTATGCGTCGCACATCAACGGCATCTACAACACTCTCGTTGAGGAACACCGCAACAAAGAGTGCAACGTGGGCATTATACTTCCCTTCCAGTTGAACAAGAGCGATGCTCCCAAGCAAGCTTACCTCTACACCGACTACCTCAAGGGATTCATGCTGGCACTCGACAGCCTGGGCAACAAGGCTTCTCGCAAAATCAACGTCAAGGTTTACGACACGCAGCACAACCTCAACGTCACCGACAGCCTGCTGGCACTGCCCGAGATGCGCAACCTGGATTTCATCATCGCTCCAGGAGAACCCAAGCAACTCGAGCGAGTCAACGCCTTCGGACAGGCCAACGGCATCAACGTGCTCAATAGCTTCACAACCAAAAACGATGACTACAAGAGCAATCCGCATTCTCTTCTTGTCAACACGCCCACACCGCTGCTCGTGGCCAACCTCACACAATGGATGACTACCCGCTTTGCCGACTGTGACGCAATTTTCCTTGAAGATGTAGCCAACGAGGCTTCCGAAATGTTCGGTCTCATCAAGCAGAACCTCAATTCCGCAGGAGTGCACTGCTCCACAATCAAGGTTGATGGCGACCTCTCTTTCGACGTCCTCTCACGGAAACTCAACCCCGCTACCAACTATGTCATTATACCGAGCAATGGCAACAAAAACCTGCTCAAAAAGATAATCCCTGCACTCAAGCAGGCCAAGCAGGAAAGATTTGACTGCGACTTCAACCTCATCGCTTATCCCGAACACGTGCTTTACCTCAAGGACTACCAGAACGACCTCATGGTAATTGACACTTACATGTTCTCACGTTTCTTCAACTCTAAAGGATTCCGCACACGCAATGTGGAGAACAGTTACGCCAAGTGGTATGGCGGCACGATGCTCGAGTCTTACCCGCACATGGGCTTGCTGGGATTCGACACTGGATGCTACATCATTGAGTCAATGGGCAATGCTCACGACATCAACGAGACAACCGATCTCTACAAGGGCATACAGACTGGTTTCAAGTTCAGCCGCATCGATGGCTGTGAAGGCCTGGTGAACCAAGCCATCACACTGGTGCACTTCTCTCCCGACAAGAAGATCGAAAGCTTTATTGTTCTTGACAAGTAATGAGACGTTTCATCACACTGGCAATATCAATCATTGCGGGCTGCGCTCTGTCGTGGGCACAGACCCACTATGAAGGCAACATCTCCGTTGGAGCCAAGGGAGGCGTGACCATGTCGCGCCTGCAATTCAACCCTGGGGTGCCCCAGTCTTTCCTGCAAGGCATGATGATGGGTGTCACGGCTCGATACATTGAGGAAAAGCACTTCGGCATCATTGCCGAGGTCAACTTCGAACAGAGGGGTTGGAAGGAAAAATTCGAGGACATGGACTACGCCTACCAGCGTCGCCTCACCTACATTCAGATTCCTGTGCTCACGCATATCTACTTCGGTTCAAACAAGTTTCACGGATACTTCAACGCTGGTCCCGAGGCGGGTTTCCTCATTGCAGAAAGCACTAGCGCCAACTTTGACTACGAGCACGCAGGAGAGATGCCCGAGTTCATAACAGCCAACCGCCAGACCCAACAATTCACGCTCAAGCCCAAGAACAAATTTGACTATGGCATTTCAGCGGGCCTGGGCATGGAGTTTATCTCGCGCAACAAGAGTTCATTCAACCTTGAAGGACGCTTCTATTACGGCCTTCGCGACGTGTTCAGCAACCGCAAGACCGACACTTTTGCAGGATCGTCAAGCATGTCGATAATGTTAACGCTGGGCTACCACTATCGAGTTAAGTAACAGTTCACTACGAGTGCAATATCTTGTAGGCAAGTTCTTTCAGCAAGTCGTAAGAGTCTTGCCTTGACCCCATGCCCTTGCACCTCACGTCACACTCACGCAAGTAACCGATGATATTCACACACGCCTGGGTCGAGTAGTTGCGTGCAGCCTCCTTGAACTTACCCAGTCGCCACGCGCTCTTTGTCCCGGCGGCAGCCATCAAGGCGGCCTGCGACTGGTCCTTGCTTGCCCGCACAAGCAACACGCCCGAGAAGAAACTGAACAGCATAGCCACAACCATAGGCACAGGATTGTTCTTCGGGTTCTTCTGGTAATAGTCAATTATACGGTACACCTTAGCGGCATTACGGGTAATAATAGCATCCTCAAACTCAAAGTTGTTATAGTCCTTACTGATGCCTATATTGCGTTCTATCAGCTCTGGTGTGATTGCATTGCCTTCCTTCACTAGAAGTTTGAGCTTGTCCAGTTCACTGAACATGCGCGACAGGTCATTGCCTATGCAGTCGGCAAGCATCGTCACGCTCTTGAAATCAATATTGCACCCTATCGACGTCGCGTAGTTAGAAATCACGCCTTGCAGGTCGCGGCCGTCACGCACCTTGACCGACGAGAACACGACACCGGTCTTTTCTTTTTTCAAGGTATCTACAAACGTTTTAGCCTTGATTGCGCCGTCTTTGTTGCACACTACGAGTATCGTGCTACGCAATGGATTCTCGGCATAGAGTTTAAACAGTTCCAGGTCCTTGCTATGACCACCGGCCTGCTTGTTCACATTCTGCGCCTCACGCAGCACTACAACCTTATACTGGGAAAATGCCGGATACTGCTTGCATGTGCTGATCACTTCGCGCACATTGGCATCGCTGCCATAGTATATCGACAAATTGAAATCACGCTCGTCCTCGCGCAGAGCCTTCTCAACTATAAGGTCGCTCAACTGGTCTATATAGTACGGTTCATCACCTTGCAGCAAATAAATAGGTTGGAATTTTCCCGCCTCAATTTCCTTGCGCAGGCTGAAATATGACACTGTTTCTTTTTTTTCCGCCATAGGGTTTGTTGTTATTTGGAGAATTATTCCTAAATTCGCACACAAATTTAACAAATAAATGCGACTTAACCTACCCGATTGCGATTTAAATGTAAAAAAAACTTCTCAAGGTCTAGTTATTTTTGACATCTTGAGAAAAAAGTTTGTGGCACTCACCCCCGAGGAATTTGTGCGACAACATTTTGTGCACTTCCTCATCAGCCACAAGCAATTCCCGCTCGAACGCATGGCAAATGAGATGTCGCTCGTCCAGAACGGAATCAAACGCCGATGCGACACCCTCGTGGCCGACAGGCAAGGCAATCCGCTTGTCATTGTAGAGTACAAGGCTCCCACAATCGAAATCACACAGAACGTATTCGACCAGATAGTGCGCTACAACATGGTGCTGCGCGCACGATACCTCATCGTCTCAAACGGATTGACACATTACTGCTGCGCCATCGACTACGATAACGACACCTACAAGTTCCTACCCGACATCCCCGACTACCAGCAATTACTATAAAAAAACCATTAGGGTCCGGTAAAAAAAAGAAAATATTTTTTTTATGTTTTTATTGCTTCGCATAGAAAATGGCTTGCTAGGCAAGCAAAATATAATTACCTGATAGATAGAGTATTTTTATTTTGTGGACAGAGTCCACCATTTTTAGGGAGGTTCGCTGGTCGCGGCACGGGCTTTGCCCACTTACCGTTGCTCACTCCCTTGAGCATAGTTCTAGGCGTGAGCCATATAAA
>JAGHSP010000022.1 GCA_018065815.1 Candidatus Sodaliphilus limicaballi
ATTATTTTAATTTCTTTCAGTTATTATTAAATCAGTGTTATCAGTGAGATCCGCGCGGGGATATTACTCAAAATACCATTGCTGAATAGTTACATAGAGGGTAGAGCCTGAAAATTTTTAAAAACGGCGCAGGAGAATGGAATGGTGAATTTTATCTCTTGTGCCTTTTTATTGATGTTTTTTCGGGGTTGACGGGAAGGGATTTTTCCGTAATGCTTTAGTAGTGAGAATGGAGCGTTTTGCGGGGATATTGTGGTTTTTACAATAAGGGGTGAAAATGATAGCTTTTTTCGGCGGGTTTTTTGAAAAAGTTGTCCAAAACTTTTTTTAAGTTGTTGAAAATAAGATTTGTAGCAAAGTGTGGTGGCGAAAAAGTTGTCCAAAATGAAAAATTTGTGCAAAACTTTTTGTGAAAAAATTTTGATATTTCAAGGGCAATTTGTAGTTTTGTAGTCGCAAATCAAACCTGCCTGATGGCAGCGTTTTTTTTGGCGAAATTAAAGACTAATATTAAACATCTCATAATTAAATTTCTAGGGCTATTATGATACTTACAGTAGTTAAACGCGACGGTCGCGTCGTGGGCTATAACGAAGAAAAAATAAAGGCTGCCATACGCAAGGCCATGTTGAGAACCGATCTGGGCGAAGATGAGAGCCTCATCCAGCGCATCACCGACCGCATCGGCAATCGTGGTGCCGAGCGCATGGAGGTGGAAGCCATCCAGGACATGGTGGAAATGGAGCTCATGAAGAGTACACGCAAGGAGGTGGCGCAGGTCTATATACGCTACCGCCAGGACCGCAGCCGTGCTCGCAAGAGCAAGGTGTATGCTATCTTGCAGCAAATCATCGATGCGATGAACAATGATATCACTCGCGAGAATGCCAACATGAATGCCGACACCCCCGCCGGCATGATGATGAAGTTCTCGAGCGAGACCACTAAAGCCTACACCGACGACAAGCTGCTCAGCCCCGAGGCACTGGGCGCTATGCGTCACAACTACCTGCACATCCACGACAAGGATTATTATCCCACCAAGAGCCTCACATGCGTGCAGCACCCGCTCGACCATATTTTGCAAGGCGGTTTCATGGCTGGCCATGGCGAGTCTCGTCCGGCCAAGCGCATCGAGACTGCTAGCGTGATTGCTTGTATCTCGATGGAGACTGCGCAGAACGAGATGCACGGCGGACAGGCTATTCCCGCTTTCGACTTCTACTTGGCTCCCTTCGTGCGCAAGACTTATGTTGAAGAGGTGAAGTATATCGAGAAGATGACAGGCGAGGACTACAGTGCTCTCTATGAGGCTCCCATCGAGGACTATAACATCGCTGAACTCGACGGCCTCACAGGCATGGAGCGTGCTAAACAGCATGCTATCAACCGCACTGCCGGACGTGTGCACCAAGCTATGGAGGCATTTATCCACAACATGAACACTATCCACTCTCGCGGTGGCAACCAGGTGGTGTTCAGTTCAATCAACTATGGTACTGACACTAGCGCCGAGGGCCGTTGCGTGATGCGTGAGCTCTTGCTCTCTACCTATAAGGGCGTGGGTGATGGCGCTACCGCTATCTTCCCTATCCAGATCTGGAAAAAGAAACGTGGCGTGAACTACCTGCCCGAGGACCGCAACTATGACCTCTACCAGCTGGCTTGCAAGGTCACTGCCCGCCGTTTCTTCCCCAACTTTGTGAACCTCGACGCCACTTTCAACTTCCACGAGAAGTGGCAGGCCGACGATCCCAAGCGCTATCTCTATGAAATCGCTACCATGGGCTGCCGCACTCGTGTGTTTGAGAACCGCTATGGCGACAAGACCTCTGTGGGCCGCGGCAACCTGTCGTTCTCGACAGTCAACATCGTGAAGCTCGCTATCGAGTGCATGGGCATCGAGACCAAGGAAGAGCGCGTCGAGACATTCTTCAAGAAGCTTGACAATGTGCTCGAACTCACAGCACGCCAGCTCAACGACCGTTTTGACTTCCAGAAGACCGCTTACGCCAAGCAGATGCCCATCGTGATGTCGCAGCTGTGGAACGGCGCAGAGAACTTGCAGCCTAACGACACAATCGAGAGCGTTATCAACCAGGGTACGCTGGGCATCGGGTTCATCGGCCTGGCCGAGTGCCTCATCGCGCTCACTGGCAAGCACCATGGCGAGAGCGAGGAGAGCCAGAAGCTTGGACTCAAGATTGTGGCACACATGCGCGACCGTGCGCTTGAATTCAGCGAGAAATACCAGCACAATTATAGTATCCTTGCAACTCCCGCCGAGGGATTGAGCGGACGTTTCACGAAGGGCGATCGCAAGGAATTCGGCGTGATTCCCGGTGTGACCGATAAGGACTATTACACTAACTCTAACCACGTGCCCGTGTACTACCACTGCTCGCCCAAGCACAAGGCCGAGGTTGAGGCTCCCTATCACGACCTCACCCGTGGCGGACACATTTTCTATGTGGAGATCGACGGTGACGCTACTCACAACCCCGAGGCTATCAGCAACGTTGTTGACCTGATGGACAAGTACAACATGGGATATTGCTCGGTTAACCACAACCGCAACCGCTGCATCCACTGCGGATATGAGGATGCAACCGAGGGATTGAAGACTTGCCCCCGTTGCGGCAGCAAGGACATCGACCGCCTGCAACGCATCACCGGTTACCTTGTGGGCACTACCGACCGCTGGAACAGCGGCAAGCTCGCCGAGCTCAAGGACCGCGTGGTACACAAGTAAGTGTTTTAGGACGCCACGCTTTAAGAGATTAAGAAAACAAATTTATGTGGTCTAGAATTTCTAGAATCTCTAGATTTTCTAGACCCTTTCATTTAAAAAAAACGATGAGAGTATTAAAGGTTGTTGAAGGGACTAGCGTCGATGGCCCCAAGTTGCGCACTTCGATTTATCTTGCCGGTTGCAGCCATGCTTGCCCTGGATGCCACAACCCGCAGTCGTGGGATCCGGCGGGAGGCGAGGAGATGAGCGAGGACGAGCTGATGCGTGTCATTGCCTACAATGAGGCACCGGTCACATTCAGCGGCGGCGACCCGCTGTTCCAGGCTGGGGCCGTTGCTAGTTTGGCGGCCCGCATCAAGCGCGAGCTGGGCTACAACATTTGGTGCTACACGGGCTACACGTGGGAACACATCGTGCAGCAACCGCAGTTGATGGAGCTGATGAAAAGCATCGACGTGCTGGTCGACGGGCCATTCGTCATGGCCGAGCGAGATCTCGACATCCTCTTTCGCGGCAGCCGCAACCAGCGTCTCATCAATGTGCCCGAGACCATGAAACATGGCCAGGTGGTGCTCTTTGAGCCGCAGGTCAAAATATAAAGGCGGGGTGACTTTATCGAGCGAGTTGCTCATTGAGTATCCTGGTGAATTTCTCGGCGCCTTGCCGCGACAAGTGGTCGCAGTCGTAGAAATCTGTACCCTGGAAACGGGTGTCGTTCATGTGGTCCATATAAACGGCCCCATACTTCTTCACGCATTGATTCACAATGCCATGCACGGTTTCAAGGCTCGCTTTGCTGATTCTTGACGTGTATCCGTCCCACATGGGTGTGGTGACAATCACTAGCCTTATCCCCCTGTCGTGGCACATCGACGCGATGTGCATGAGGTGCTGCGAGTTGTAGGCCACGTTTGCCGAGTCGGCAGTGCTGCGGTGCTCGGCTGTCTTGGCACTGACGATCATCATGTTCTCGTCGAAGTGCGACGGCGTGGCAAATCCTGTGCCGAACCCTGTGCTGTCACATTCCAGGGAGGTGTCTCCGCCACACAGCCCTTGCACTGCCGCCAGAAACTTGCGGTTAAAGGCCGGCAGGCATGATATCTCGCAGTAATACTTCAAGTTGTTGTCAAAGAGGTCGCAGCCCATGTACAGTTTGTAATAGGTGCCGCGATACCATTCCACGCTCTTTTCCAGCGGCGAGTCAAAGGTGTTGGTCACATCAACGGGCACAATCACCGTTTTCAGGTTGGTGCATCGGTCTATGTAGTGCGATAGCAGCCAGTCGTCAATCTCGGAGTGCTGCGTCACGTTGGCGAGGTTGAAAACACTGTCGCCCATGAGCGAGGGCATCACACCGTAGTAGGTGTGCGATCCGCCCAGGACCAGCGTGCTCACGCCGGGGGCATGGCTGTCCATCCACTGCGCCTTGTACTGGTAGGAGGTGGGGTATTGCCGCACGAAGCACTCCCACAGCGCCAGGATGGTGCCCACGATGAGCAAGAATAGGGTTACGTATGTCAAGTATCGCTTCATTGCCTAGAATTGGAAATAGATAAAGTCTTGTTGGGGTGCTTGCATCAGCACTATTGCCATGACTATCACGAGATATAGCGTCCATCGTGCCCACTGGTGTTTCATCAGGCCGTGGCCGTTCAGTTCAAGCACGTGGCTGTTGTCACGCTTAATCCACTCGATGACAAGCAGCATGATGCACAGGGGGATGACTTTCAAGCCCACAACGCCTCCTCGCGGGTCGAAGACCGACCAGGAGAACACATGCTTGTAGTAGTACCACGCTTCGCCTAGCGATTGTGCCCTGAACATGACGCGGGCAAGGGTGACAAACGTGAATGTGCCCAGCATCATGAGCAGTTCTTTCACCGATGGCAGCACACGCTTCCACCCCACGTTGTGGTCATATTTGGTCTTGATGCCCGTGAGCACATAGAAACTGCACATCAGGCCATGGGCACAGCCATAGAGAACGAAACTCCAGTCGGGACCATGCCACAGACCGCTCAGGACAAACACAAAGATGGTGTTGAAACAGCATCTCAACTTGGAGCAGCGGCTTCCGCCCAGGGGGAAGTACACATACTCGCGGAACCATGCCAGCAAGGTGATGTGCCAGCGGCGCCAGAACTCGGGGATGTTGCGTGAAAAGTAGGGGTAGTTGAAGTTGGCGCGCAGTTTGAAACCGAACAGCTTGGCGCATCCCACCGCTATGTCGCAATAACCCGAGAAGTCGCAGTAAACCTGGAACGAGAAAAGGAAGCCCACCACCATCAGGTTGAACGACGACGTCGTGTCGATGTTGTTCCATGTGGTGTTGATGTAGGGGGCGCAGTTGTCGGCTATCACCACTTTCTTGAACATACCCCACAGCATCTGACGTGAGCCATCGACTGCGCTCGCATAGTCAAACTTGCGTGCACGAGCAAACTGCGGCAACATGTCGCTTGCTCGCTCGATGGGGCCGGCAACAAGCTGGGGGAAGAAGCTGATGAATGCAAAGAAGTCGATGATGTCGTGTGACGCGGCAATCTTTTTCTTATATACGTCCACGCTGTATCCTATGGCCTGGAAAGTGTAGAACGAGATGCCCACAGGCAGTATGATGTTGGCCGTGGGCCAGTCGAGGGCAAACCCCATTGACGATAGCAGCACGTCCAGGTTGCCCACAAAGAAATTGTAGTACTTGAAGACACCCAGGATAGCGAGGTTTACAATCACGTTGACCGCTGTGATGGCGCGTTGCAGCTTGTTGCGGCCTTCAAATTTCTCGATTGCCCGTCCGCTTGCGTAGCAGCAGATGCTTGTAAATGCCATCAGCAGCAGGAAGCGCCAGTCCCACCACCCGTAGAACACGTAGCTAGACAGCACGATGAAGATGTTCTGCATCTTGGTGGGCTTGAACACGAACCAATAGAGCAGGAACACTATGGGCAGGAACAACAGGAACTGTATTGAGACGAATGACATAATGTTTGTGTTGCTACGTTAACATCTCGATCACCACAGCGACAGCTGGCGTGGATCGGCTTTTGGTTTTGGAGCCGGTTCGGGCTCTGGTTCGTGCTCTGGCTCTGGCTCGGGTTCAGGGTCGGGCTCCACGGGGATGAGCCAGTCCACGTCGTCGATGTCGTCGAGGGTGATGTCCATGAATGGGGCGGCATCGGTTGCTTTGTCGAGCAACTCGTCGGTGACGGCATCAGCGGCCGGAGCCTCCTCGGCATCGTTGCTCTCTGCCTCCTCGGGGGCTGCTTCCTCCTTCTTTTCCTCCTTTTTCTTCTCCTTCTTCTTCTTCTTCTTCTTCTCCTTCTTCTCCTTCTTTTCCTTCTTCTCTTCAAGAGCGGCAGCGGCAGCTTCCTCGGGTTTGGGGGCAGCTTCCTCGGTTTCAGCCTGCTCGGTCACTTCTTCTGCCGCTTCCTCTGCGGGAAGCTGTGTGGTTGCTTCGGCAGGTTCTTGCACTGCTGCGGCAACCTCGGGCTCTTCCTGGGGATATTCGATGGGAGCGGACTGCTGCTTCAACTCGTCGAGTTGCTGCATCAGGTCATCGTTGAGTATGTGGGAAGCATCGAGTTCGGTGCGCAGTGTTGCTGCTTGCTCGAGGGCGTCTTTGAGTTCGTCGGCCTTCAGTGCCAGCTGCTTGTTGAGTTCGTCGAGTTGCGATTTGGCATCGTCGCGTGCGGTGTCGGCCTGCTTGAGGCTTTCGTCCTTTTGCCGGAGTGCATCCTTCAACTCGGTTTGAGCCTTAACCAGTGCGTCTTGTGTCTCCTTGCTGGCGGTGAGGGCTTGTTCGGCGAGGGCTTTTGCTTTGTCAGTTTCCTTGATTTGTGCGTCAAGGCTGTCTTTATAGCTCTCGGCGAGAGTCGCTGCCGAGTTGAGTTGCGACTTGAGGTCGTTGATGCGGTTGGCCAGTTCCACGTCGCGGCGGTTGTGCTTTTCGCGGGTGTCCTTGGCGTTGTGGGTGAGCGTGGTCACTTCTTTGTTTAGGCGCACGTTTTCCTCTTGTGCGAGTATCAGTTGTGCCTTGAGGCTTTCGGCGTCCTTCCCGGCTTGCTCCACCTGGGCGAGGCGCTGGCGCAGGTTGCGCACCTCCTCGTTCTTGTTGCGCTTGAATGTCTCCACTTCGTCAAGGCGTGCTTCAAGTTGCTCGGCGATTTTGAGGTGCTCGTTAGCTGTGTTAAGTTCCTCGTGCAGTTTGGCTATGGTCTCGTCGCGTGAGGTGAGGGCGTCGCTGTTGCGTTCGAGCTGGGCCGAGAGCGATGTTATCGTTTCCTCATGCGCTTTCACTTGCTTGAGCGCTTCCTCGGCCTGTTTCTTGGCTGCTGCAAGTTCTTCCTCGCGCGCTGTGTCGTTGGCTACGGGCGCGTTGCCGGCTGTGACTTGCAGCACTTTTATCTTGTTTTCTAGCGACTTGCGATCCACTTCAAGTTTCTCGTTCTCGGTTTCCAGCTCGCTGATGCGTGCCGAGAGGTCGTTGGCTCTGTTCTGTGCGGCGCGTCGCTGTATGTCACACATCTTGAGGCGTGCCTTCAGGTCGGCATCGCCGGCGCCTGCCGCTTGTTGTGCGGCGGGTTGTGCGGCGGCAAAGGGGGCAAGCTTCTTCTCCACATCGCGTCGCTGGCTTGCTGTGTCGATATACTGCTTCATCATGGGCGGCAGCGACGAGTTGATAAGGTCTATCACAGCGTCAACGAGCTCGCTGCTGGGTGCCGCGGCTTGTGGGGCCGACGTCTCCTGCTGCTCCTCTCTCGCCTCGTGCTTGGGCTGGGGGAGAGGTTGCTCGGTTCTCTGCTCCTTGGCGGGAACCTGCTGGGTGCGAGGCTCTGACTGGGGTTTCACGGGTTCTTCAACCGCTTGGCGCCTGGGCACAATGCGTTCTTCCTCAAACTCGGGCTCTACGCGTGCGGGGTGCACCACGTCGGCCTCGCCTGGGGATGAGGGTGAGTCATCTCGCTCGGTGAGAGTTTTATCATCGTGGCGAAAGGGGTTGGAGAAGGGCGAGCGTGTCAACTCGTAGTCCACATCCTCGTCCAGGTCTTCGCCGTTGTCGTTGAAGCCGAAAGCTCTTTTCAGGTTGTTAAAGAATGACATATCTCAATGTTTTCTTTTTTTGTTTTTAATTCATTTGTCACCGGGTTTCATCACTACTCCCATGCCCTTGATGCCGTTGATCGCCACCTTGAGCGGTGAGTCGAATGTAACCACTTTCACGCACTCGCTCTCATAGCTTGCTGTGCATGAATTGAGGAAGTCGGTATCGACAAGGCTGCCGTCACCTTCTTCGCCCACAGTGAAGTAACCCACGCCGAAGGATGTCAAGTTCTGGAAGAAGTGTGATCCCTGGCTGGGGTCTATGCGTTTGCCCGGAAGCGACTGCTCCACGATGAGCCGGGCTGCGGCTATGTCGGTCCATTTCACGGGCACGCCCAGTGCCGCGTCGCTCGAACCCCATCTGCCGGGACCCATCAGGATGTAGTTGCTGCCTGAGTTTGTAAAGTTACTATTTATTTTTGCAATTTCACTAGCAATAGCCCAATTATTTTCATACGAAAATTTCTCGGGCTTGACCATCACCACAGCCGTGATGCCGTCGGTGAGGCCGTGTCCCAGTGCTTTTGTGCTGTTTATGAGTAATTTATCTTGTTCTACGTTGTGAATGTCGTCGTCGAGCATCTCGCGGCGATCTACCATCGGGCGTATCTGCAGCCAGTATATCTCGCCTCGGTGGTCGTCGTTGGGGCTGTCGGCGATGTTGCCGGCAAACTCAATCTCCACGGCACGGTCCATCTGCTCCTGACCCAGCTCGAGCATGAATTTCACGGCGGGAGCCAGCGGGAACACGCCGTGTTTGAGCACGTTGGCAAATGTCACCAGGTGCCGTCCGCGTGCGCTGTCGCTATCCACGATGTAGTCGTTCATCGCGTCGTAGGTCGATATCATGTATCGCAGGTGTCCCGCGCGTGCTTCCTCTTGCACGGGCAGATTGGGGATGTTGAAACCCTCGTCGAGGGCAAACTGCTGCTCGGCCTGCGTGGTGTCGAGCGCACACAGGGTGCGCTGCGTGTCGCGCAGTGCCAGTTGGGTGGTGCTGGTCTGGAGCACGTGTTTGGGGCGTGCTGGCGAGAATCGCAGCGCCTGGCCGCCATCCACGATGTGCTTGCCCAGGCCCGCTGCCAGCTCGCACACGCCGTCCTCCGGCTGCTCTTTGCCCGTGGGGTAGTAGTTCAGCGAGCGGCCCACGCCCGAGAAGGCGGGGTAGTAGTGCTCGCCGCGTTGCTTGCCCACTACTTCTTGTATTATCACCGCCATCTTCTCCTGGTCGATCACGTTGCTTGTCGCCACCATGTAGGCTTTGCTCTGGGCATAGAACACGCTGGCATACACTGCCTTGATGGCGCCTGCCAGCAATTCCACGCCTTCGGGTTTGTCGTTCAGGTGCGGAATCATATAGGTGGAATACACTCCTGCAAACGGCTGGTAGTGGCTGTCCTCGAGCAGACTCGAGCTGCGCACTGCCAGCGGCGCGTCGATCACGTCATAGAGCGACGACATGTCGTCGATGATGCTCTGGGGCAAACGGGCCCTGAGAAATGCATCAAGTATCTCTTGGTCAGGCACATTAGACAATGCAAGCGGATACAGTCCGTTCGTTTCCATGAACTCGTCAAATACGTCGGTGCACAGCACCACCGTGCGAGGTATCCTTATCACCACGCCGTTGAAATTGTCACACACCGGGTTGCGCTTGATCATAGCGTCGATAAACGCTAGGCCGCGACCTTTGCCTCCCAGCGACCCCTGCCCTATGCGAGCAAAGCTCGAGTAGCGGTCAAATCGCTCGCGCTTGAACTCTGCCACCACGCCGCGGTTCTTCATCTTGCGGTACTTCACAATCAGGTCAAAGACGAGCTGTCTCACTGCCGGAGCCTCGTCGATGCTCGTGAAGCGGTGCATTTTCATCACCTGCGCTATGGGGAACAGCGCGCGAGAGTACAGCCAGCGCGAGATGTCGTTGTGGCTGGCGTGGTGCAACAGCGACTCGGCAGGAACCTTGTGCACGCCATACTGCAGTGCCTTCAGGTCCTTGAAGCGCATGATCTCGGTGCCGTTCTCGGGGTTGCGGATAATGAAGTCGCCAAATCCGAAGTTGTCCATGATGGCCTTGCCCAGATCCACGGGCAGTTTCTTTGAGTTCTTGTCAAGGAAACACCCGCCGAATGCGTCCACCAGCTCGCTGTTCTCGCTCTCGCTCGACTCGATGATGATGGGCATGTAAGGGTCACGCTTGCGCAGCTCGTGGGCTAGCTTGATGCCTGCCTTGCTGTCTTTCACGCCTTCGTGCTTGAACGACACGTCGCTTATCACGCCCAGCATGTGGTCTTTGTAGGTCTCATAGAGGAGCATCGCTTCTTCGTAGTCGCGTGCAAGCATCACCTTGGGGCGGCCGCGCATGCGCAGCATCGACTCGTGGGCATTAAGCGCCTCGGTCGAGAAGATGAGCGACTGGCGCAGGATGAATTTATACAGGGTGGGGAGGATCGACGAGTAGAATCGCACCGAGTCCTCGACCAGCAGGATCATCTGCACGCCCACCTCGTTCACGTCCACGGGAGCGTTCATCTTGTCCTCTAGCAGCTTCACGATGGCCACCAGCAGGTCCACGTTGCCCAGCCAGCTGAACACATAGTCCACGCCGCTCAAGTCCTCGCCGCCTATCCTGCGTGACACTTCGCGCGAGAACGGGGTGAGCACCACAAAGGGCACGTCGGGGTGCGAATGCTTGATCTCCACTGCCTTGGTGAAGGTTTCGCTCAAGTCCACGCCTGGCATGGCGATGATGAGGTTAAACTGCTGCTTGTCAAGGGCTGCAACGGCGCTTGCATAGTCGCGCACGCGGGTAACGCGCGGAGGTGAACTCAGGTTGAGCGACACATATTCCATGAATATCTGTTCCTCCACGCGGCCATCTTCCTCGAGCATGAATGCGTCATAGTCGCTGGCTATGAGGAGCACATTGTATATGCGCTCCTGCATCAGGTTCTGGAAGGCCGTTTCCTTGAGGTATAGTTGGCTCAGCAGTGATTCATTCATCGTTTTTTTATGCTTGGGTGCGCACGGGGACGTGCCCCGTGCATGTTTTTACTTCTTCACAGCGCGTCGGCGGCTCGTCGACTTTGATGCGTTTGCTTCGTCGGCCACGATTTCGCGGCATTGCTCCAGGGTGAGGGTTGCCGCATCCATCTTGCGCGGAATCTTGTAGTTCTGTTTCTTGTAGCTGATGTAGGGGCCGTAGCGTCCGTTGAGCACTTGCAGCTCGGGCTCTTCGTCAAAGGTGACCAGCACGCGCGAGGCCTCGGTGCTGCGCTTCGACTCGATGAGTTCCTGGGCCTGCTCCAGGGTGAGCTCCAGCGGCGCCATGTCTTTGGGGATTGACACAAACTTGCCCGCATGGCGCACGTAGGGACCAAAGCGCCCCACGCCCACTACCACCTCGCTGCCCTCAAAGTCGCCCAGCGTGCGGGGCAGGTCGAAGAGCTTGAGCGCCTCTTCTAGGGTGATGGTCGATACGCTTTGGTCTTTCTGCAGCGATGCAAAGCGGGGTTTCTCCTCGTCCTCGGTGCTGCCTAGCTGCACCAGCGGACCGAAGCGGCCTATCTTCACGCTCACGGGCTTGCCGCTCTTGGGGTCGTTGCCCAGCACGCGCTCGCCCACCTTGTGCTCGAGGCGCAGCGTCGATACTTTCTCGATGAGAGGGTGGAACGACTCGTAGAATTTGCCTATCTCGCTGTTCCACTTCGATTTGCCCTCGGCAATGTCGTCAAAGTTCTGCTCCACCAGGGCGGTGAAGTTATAATCCATGATCGACGGGAAGAAACGCATCAGGAAGCTGTTCACCACCATGCTTATGTCGGTTGGGATGAGTTTGCCCTTCTCTGCACCGGTGAGTTCGCTCTTGGTGCGGGTAGTCACTTTGTCTTTCTTTAATGTGATCACCTCATATTCACGCTTCTCGCCTTTGCTCTCGCCCTTCACCACGTAGTCGCGCGACAGGATGGTCGAGATTGTGGGCGCGTAGGTTGATGGACGGCCTATGCCCAGTTCTTCGAGACGGCGCACCAGCGATGCCTCGGTGTAGCGCGAGGGCTGCTGGGTGTAGCGTTGCATTGCCACCACTTCGCTGGCTTCGAGGTTGCTGCCGTTCTTGAGCACGGGAAGCATGTTCAGGTCGTCGTCTTGCGACTCGTCATCGCTCGATTCCATATACACCTTCAGGAAACCGTCAAACTTGATGACCTCGCCGCTGGCGATGAACTTCTCGTTGCGGTTGCTCATGTTGATATCCACTTGGGTGCGTTCGAGTTGAGCGTCAGCCATTTGCGAAGCGATAGTGCGCTTCCATATCAGGTTATACAGGCGTTTCTCCTGTGCGGTGCCCTGGATCTCGTGGTTGGTGATGAAGGTGGGGCGTATTGCCTCGTGAGCCTCTTGCGCGCCCTTCGCGGTGGTGCGGTAGTTGCGCATCTTGAGGTATTCTTCGCCTATGTTCTGCTTGATCTCGTCGCTGATGGTGGCAAGAGCCAGTTTACTTAGGTTCACCGAGTCGGTACGCATGTAGGTGATGTGTCCGCTTTCATAGAGCGACTGTGCCACGCGCATGGTCTGGCTCACCGAGAAGCCTAGCTTGCGTGCTGCTTCCTGTTGTAGGGTAGAGGTGGTGAACGGAGGTGCAGGGTTCTTCTTCATGGGTTTCACTGTCACGTCGCTCACTGTGAACGTAGCCTTTTTGCAGTCATCGAGCAGGGCCATCGCGTCGTTCTTGTCCGTCAGGCGACGGTTGAGCTCTGCGTTCAACATCACATTGTCCTCTGTCGCAAACTGGGCAGTTGCACGGTAGTAAGCCTCGCTTGTGAACGCCTTGATCTCGTCCTCGCGCTCTGTGATCAGGCGCACAGCCACGCTCTGCACGCGGCCGGCCGAGAGCGACGGCTTGATCTTTCTCCACAGCACTGGCGACAGTTCGAAGCCCACGATGCGGTCAAGCACGCGGCGCGCCTGTTGGGCGTCAACGAGGTTTAGGTCTATCTCGCGAGGATTCTCTATTGCCGCCAGGATTGCAGGCTTGGTGATCTCATGAAACACAATGCGGCGTGTGCGTTCAGGCTTCAGCCCGAGCACCTCATACAAGTGCCATGAGATAGCCTCTCCCTCGCGGTCCTCATCGCTCGCCAGCCACACCATGCTTGCCTTCTCGGCTGCACCCTTCAGCTCGCGCACCAGTTCCTTCTTGTCGCTCGGTATCTCATATATAGGTGTAAAATCTTTTTCCACATCAATGCTGAAGTCTTTCTTGTGCAAGTCACGTATGTGACCATAGCTAGACATCACAGCATAGTCTTTACCCAGAAACTTCTGGATAGTCTTCGCCTTTGCAGGAGACTCAACTATAACCAAGTTTTTTGCCATATTCAGTAATGTAATTTTAAATTTCGGCGCAAAGGTATAAAAAAAATCAATACACACCACCCACTATCCAGCACAAAAAAAACACCCTTCACACCTTATATATAT
>JAGHSP010000206.1 GCA_018065815.1 Candidatus Sodaliphilus limicaballi
TTACTTTGGTATTGCTAAACCCATCCACATTGATGAGATTTGCCCCAGTGCTAAGTATAGCGTTTCTGCTGAGATGCTTCCTTACTTGCAGTGCGTGCAGCACTTCCGCCGCATCGAGACTATCCACACAGGTCAGCGCTGGTTCGACATCAAGCGCCTCGGTCTTGAGGTTACTCACAAGTTCGGTGCAAATAAAGTGTTCAAGCTGGTTTCAGGCGATCCCCGCTATGCAATCGAAGTTCCCGCTTCGGCTATCTCGGCTGGTTTCGAGCCTAACAGCAATGGCAAGATGCAGATTCTCTCGGCTCCCATTGAGGCTAAGGGAAATTATGTCGAGGTTAATTAATCAATTAAACTGAGTAATTATTATGAAATCGTTAAAATATTATATTTCGTCACTGTTGCTGGCTGGCGTGGTAGGTATGGGTTTCACTTCTTGTAGTGATGACAAACTCGACCCCAACTCAATCTTCCCCAAGATTGACGAGACGCTTGACCCCAATTCAAAGACTTACAAGCTCGACAAGTTCTTGCGTGACAACTACCTCACTCCTTACAACCTTGACTTCCGTTACAAGATGCAGGATGTGGGTACCAACATGAACTACAATCTGGTACCTGCCACTTACGACAACGCTGTTGACCTGGCAGTGCTCACTAAATACTTGTGGTTTGAGGCTTACGAAAAAGTTGCAGGTCCCGACTTCCTGAAACTCTATGGTCCCCGCATCATCCACCTCATTGGTTCACCCGCCTACAACCCCACATCAGGTACTATGATCCTGGGTCTTGCCGAGGGTGGCATCAAGGTTTCGCTCTTCCGCGTGAACCAGATGAACATCAAAGACTTCAACCAGATGAACGAGTACTACTTCAAGACAATGCACCACGAGTTTGCTCACATCTTGCACCAGACTAAGACTTATCCCAGCGAGTTCAATACACTCTCAGTGGGTAAGTATGACAGCAACAACTGGGGCGACCGTCAGGAAGGTGTAGTAGCTTCTTGGGGCTTCGTTTCAACCTACGCATCAAGCGAGTTCCGTGAGGACTTTGCCGAGGTTATTGCCAACTATATTGTCAAGACCGACAAGCAGTGGGCACACTTGCTCGACATGGCAAGCCGTGGTTGGGAAACTCCCAGCAGCGATGACGAGATGGGCGCAATCTACTATTGCTACTATTATTTCAAGAATAACTCTGGAGACGAGGCTGATAAGATTTACGTGGATGAGTTTGATGTTCAGGTAAACGAAGACGGCACTAAGCAGTTGAAGAAGGGCAAGGATCCAGAAGGTAATCCTATTGTAGTCTATGATGTAGTCGACAAAGATGGCATCGATGGTGTTGAGGTCATCAACAAGAAAGTTCAGATTGCTCGCCAGTGGCTCGCCGACGAGTGGGGCGTGAATCTTGACAAACTTCGTGAAGAAGTTCAAGACCGCCAACAAAATTACAATATCGAGGATTTGCGCGATCAGGTTAGAAACATCAAGTAATTTGTTCACTACTTTAATTCAGAAATTATTATGAAATACATAAAATTATCATTGATGGCTCTTGTGCTCATGGGTGTCACCACATCTTGTTTCAAGATGGAAGAAGCCGACATCTTTGATCAGAATGCTGCTGAGCGTCTTGAGAATGCTAAGAATGAATATTCAAAGATGCTTACCGACAAGGGCGGCGTGTGGGCAATGGAATACTTTGCCAACACCGGAGAGCCTGGCTATGTGTATGTGATGAAGTTTAATAAGGATGGTTCGGTTGATATCTCTGGCGACAACAAGTGGGTTGCCGAGGGTCTTGGACAAAGTGAGACTTTTGCCACTAAGAATTCTATGTGGGAAGTTATCACCGACGATGGTCCTGTTCTCACGTTCAATACTTATAACCCCATTTTCCACATCTTTGCCAATCCCGAGGATATTCCTGATACCGAAGAAGAAGATGAACAGGGTTATGGTCATGAGGGTGACTATGAGTTTGATATCATGAGCGTGCAGGGTGATACTCTTTTCGTTGAGGGTAAGAAATATCGTCTGCCTATCATCATGTATCGCCTCTCAGAGGAAACCCAGCCTGTTGACTACTTTGCTGGCATCAATAAAATCCTGCAGAGCACTAACATCACCAAGTTCCCCGATCTTCTCTTGACTGCTGGTAATGGTCACAAGTATATCGTGAACGACATCAGCACTCTCATCCCCTCGTTCTATGAGCAGGGCGGTTACAAGATTGTTGACCAGGTGAGCGCTAATGCTATTGCTACCGAGAAAGGATTCCGTTTCATCGTTCCCCTCGAGTTGTATAATACTACTGGTGAGGCACCCGTCCCCAGTGGCTACTATGTTCAGCACTTCGAGCTGCAGCAGGATGGTTCATTCCTTTGCACCGACGACAATGTTTCGCGCATCACATCACTTCCCGTCAACGAGATTTTCCCTGTACAGTCTTATGCATGGGAAATTGAAAGCACTACGCTGGCTGGTGAGTTTGCAACTCGTTTTGCAACTCTCGCTGCCGAGGTTAAGGGCGGCGCAATGCGTGCTACGCTCAAGGGCTTCCAGTTCAAGTATGACACCAAGCAGAAGTCTTACTCGTTCTACTACGAGGCTGGTAGCCGCAAAGGTAACTTCTGGCTCAACGAGTATGCTTTTGATGGTACCAACAATGTGAAGTTTACACCCACTGGCACTAATGACAGCAATGGTGGTGTATTGCTCAAGAATGCAGCAAGCGCTCAGTCATTCCTTGACTTTGTGTTCTCTACTTCTTACGACATCGTGCAAGAAAACAAGCTGAACCCTTCTCGCCTCAAACTGGTGAGCAAGGCTAACCCCGAGGACTTCTTCTTCGTTAACGTGAAGTAATCTCTCAATACACTTTCATGTTGTCTTGCATGTGCAGTGCGAGACAACATGGGAGTCTTAAAATAGGAAGCAATTTATT
>JAGHSP010000157.1 GCA_018065815.1 Candidatus Sodaliphilus limicaballi
TTTACAGCCATTTCGGCGTACCCATGGCACGCCTGCATGGCTGCCTACCATATCACATCCCCAAAGGGATGTTTCACCTCTTCTCCCTATCTATTTCTTGCTTCACCAACCGGAAAAATCCGCTGATTCCCTTTTTTTTCATTGTCAACTATATAAAAAACTCATCCGTTCCTATGTAAATAAGAACGGATGAAATAAATCGGAGAAATTACTTTACCTTCGATATTGAGAGGCTTGCGCGTCCTTTCAGGCCGTAGGTGTCGCCCTTGGCCATCAGGAAGTCGATCATGCGACGTGTACGCTTGCCCATGCGGTCCTTAATGACCCACTTGCCATTAAGGTCGGGAGCACTTTCACACTTTACGAGAATCGTGTCGCCCATCTTAAAACCAGCCGCGAACACATCGGGCGAAGCAGCCACCCATTTCAGTTCGCGTTTCTTCAGCTTTTCATTGTCAATGCGGTCGCCGCTTGCTGTGTACCAGCTCAATGACCCTCCAGGGTGATACAGCGTGCCGTTGACGTTGAGCGTTTGTGCCATAGCGCTAAGTCCCATCGCTGCCAGAGCAGCTAAAAATAGATGTTTCATAAGCGGTTTTGGTTTAATTGCGCTGCAAAGTTACGAAAAATTTTTGTAATATCCTAATTTTGAGCAATAAACCCATTTTTACCCCCTGGTTACCCCCTCGTGAATTGATGATTTTTACTTTGTAATCACAATTTTTATTCCTAATTTTGCATTCTCAAAACATCCTATATGAAACTATTCAACTTCTTGAAAAAACAAGTGTCACTGGTGAAGTTTGCCGCCGTGTGCAGCATTCTCAACCTCGTGCTTTACAACATACCCTTTGTCCTGTTTGTAGTTGACCATGCCGACTTTTCTAATGCCTCTCACTGGCTGCTCGTGGCATCGGTGGGGCTGTTGCTTGTCACACTCAATTTCTTCGCCTTCTACCTGCTGGTGTTCCTTTTCAGGGTGGCGGGAAAGGTGTTACTTGCATTATTTGCCCTGCTCAACGGCGTGTGCTCCTACTTTGTGGTCACCTATCACAACTTCATGGACGGTGCCATGATGAGCAACGTGCTCAACACACGTTTCTCCGAGGCATCAGGGTTCTTCACTTGGCAGCTCGTGGTCTTTTCTCTCGTCTTCGGTGTGCTGCCTGCCGTGCTCTTACTCCTGCAAAGGACTGACCGCGGCACGTGGAAATCATTAGCCAAGTGGACAGGAGGCAGCCTCGCCGTGTCGGTTTTGCTTGTGCTCATCAACTTCAACCAGGTGCTGTGGATAGGAAAATATGAGACCGAGCTGGGCGGACTTGTCATGCCCTGGGGCTACACGGCCAACATGATACGCATGGTCAACGCTCGTTTTGCCGAGCAAAAGGAGGAGATAAAGCTGCCCGACGCACAGTTTACCGACGATGAGAAAAGCGTCTTGGTGCTCGTCATCGGCGAGTCGGCACGCAAGGCCAACTTCCAGCTTTACGGCTATGACCGTCCCACTAATCCCAAGTTGAGCGAACTCACCGACCTGCACGTGTTCAATGCACGCTCTTGCGCCACCTACACTACCGCAGGCGTGAAGAGCATTCTGGAATACAAGGAGACCAGCGACCTCTATGAGATTCTCCCCAACTATCTCTTCCGTACCGGGGCCGACGTGGTGTGGCGCACATCCAACTGGGGTGAGCCTCCCGTGCACATCAAGGAATACCTCAAAAAAGAAGACCTTGCCGCAACCTACCACTGGGACAACCCCGACCACGACGAACTGCTCACGCAAGGGCTCAAGGAACGCATCATGAGCAGCGACAAGAACAAGGTGTTCATCGTGCTGCACACCAGCACCAGCCACGGGCCAGAGTACCAGACGCACTACCCTGCCCAGTTTGAGACTTTCGCCCCCATTGCCGATAATGTGGAAGACGCTCGCAAGGACTTGAAGAAACTCCACAATGCCTACGACAACACTATCGTCTATACCGACCACATATTGCGTGGCATCATTGACTCGCTACGCACTCTCGACGGCTGGCATGCAGCGATGATCTACGTGTCGGACCACGGCGAGTCTCTTGGCGAGGACGGACTGTTCATGCACGGCGTGCCCATGTCCATCGCACCGAGCGAGCAATATGAGATTCCTTTCCTGCTATGGCACAACGACTCAACCCGCACGGTTGCCAACCCGCAACAGCCCATCGACCAGCACCACGTGTTCCACACAGTGATTGACTGGTTCAACGTGAAAACCCCTGTTCACGACAAGCAGAAATCCCTGTTTAAGAATTAGGAATGATTTTATTATACTTGTTGAGGACGTAATACACGGCGCATGGTATAGACACGCCCACTAGGCTGCCCACACACACATCGAGCAGGAAGTGCTGCGACAGATAGATGCGTGAATAACCACCCAGGGCGGCAAGCAGCAGCAACCCTATCAGTGACAAGACATGCGCAGCTTGGCGTTGTGCAGTGGGTTGCGATGCGCGGCGGGTGTAGTAATGCGTCAGCAGCAACGCGCACGTGGTGAAGAACACGAAAAATGCCGATGTGTGGCCCGAGGGGAACGAATGATGCTGATGCAGCTTCACGCCCTCAACCACAGGAAGCACATTGCCAATCTCATTCTCGCCGAAGTACAATGCCGGGCGAGGCATGTCAAACGAACGCTTTAGGATCTGTATAGGTAACACCGCGCTCAGTTCCGATATGAGATACATGATGCTCCACCACCTCACCTTCTTGAACAGCAAGGGTATCGCCGCAATCACATATATGGGCCACTCGGCAAGGGTGGAATACAGCCGGATAAACACATCGCCAGCCGCCGAGTGGCAGCCATTGAGCATCACATGCAACTCTCCTTTAGGTACTGTGAGCAACAGCGACAGCATCACCCCGAACAGCACTACATAACCTGCAATATAAGAACTAAATGATTTCTTCATAACTAAAGCATTAATTTTTTTATTCTATACCAAGCCCCGGTTATACCAAAGTGTCGTAACTAACAGTGTTTGGATAAGTTAGTATAACTCTCATGATTTAGCCAGACAGCCATATAATTTTTTCAAAATGCAAAGTTACAACCTTTCCCTCAATCCCGCAAAAAAATCCCCACCCCATGCGAGGTGAGGATTATAATGAGGATGTGATTCCTGATTTTAGAGGTTCACAAGTGTCACTGCTGCACGGAAGTAACCCTTGTTGGCATCAGGATTCCACATGCCGCCCACTGTGATGGGCAGAGGATAGTTCTTGATTTTCAACTTATAGGTTACATTCAGGCGCACGTCAACAACGCTAAAGTTGTGCTCAGCACTGTAGAAGTTGCCGTCAATGCCGTCCTCAGGGCTGAGTGCGAATGATGCACCCACGCTGGGAGTAACGTTCCACTTCTCGCTGTCATAAGCGGTAACAGCAGCGTTGATGAATGTTGAATACAAGTTCTTCGTGCCTGTAACACCACGGTCACGGCCAGCAATCACTGTGTTCCATGACAGGGTCAAGGGCACCTTGGTTGTTGCACCGAAGTTGTAAGCCACGCCAGCATCAATAAAGTGAGATGTCTCATTCACTTTGTAGTTAAAAATCTTGTGGTTGCCGGGAGCTGCGTCACTGAAGTTGTAGATATCCCAAACGCTTGCGGTGAAGCCCTTGTTGGTATAGCTCATGTAGTAGTCAAACTCCTTGTAGTCGCCGTTGAACATGCCGCCGCCCCACAGACCCACGCGGAAGTGGTCGTTCTTGTCGCTGAAACTGAGGTCTGCATTATAGGTCAAGCCCGAAGACACCTCGATACCACGCCACAAGTGAGAAGTCTCAAGACCAGCACTAGCGTGAATATAGTCGCTTGCCATTGCAGTTGTTGCCATAGCAACCGCTGCAAGTGAAAGAATATATTTCTTCATAGTTGTAATTCTCATTTACTGTTAATTATTGAGCATAGCAGCATGCCATTGCACCCCACAGGAGAGCTGCAGCTGCAGCACCAGCGATGGGAGCAACAACGGGAATCCAGCTGTAACCCCAGTCGCTACCACCCTTGCCGGGGATAGGAAGAACGGCGTGAGCAATACGGGGTGAAAGGTCACGAGCAGCGTTCATTGCATAGCCGGTGGTTGCACCCAGTGACATACCGATAGCGGTGATAACCCAAGTGATGCCCACGAGACCTACCTGACCGCCGAAGTTAGCCATAACGAGGATCGCAAACATGAGCATGAATGTAGCAACGAACTCGCCGAAGAAGTTGATGGGAGTGTTCTTGATAGCGGGAGCTGTGCAGAATACGCCCAGCTTGGTAGCCTGGTCTTCAGTTGCCTTGAAGTGGTCGATGTAGAACAAGTAAACTATAACTGCACCAATGAAACCACCGAGCATTTGTGCTGCAATGTAACCGGGAACGAGAGCCCACTCAAATTTGCCAGCCACAGCGAGACCGATAGAAACAGCGGGATTGAGGTGACCGCCTGAGGGACCTGCGATGAGGGCACCCATCATTACTGCGAGACCCCAACCGAGGGCGATTACTACCCAACCTGCGTTCTGGGCTTTAGACTTGTTCAATGAGCATGCACAGCACACACCGTCACCGAAGAGAACTAACACTAATGTTCCGAAGAACTCAAGAATTTAATTTCCATAAAATTGTTTTTTTAAAATGATTAATATTATAAGCTATCTTGGCTATCTCGACTATAAAGGCTATTACTTTGTGAGAGTGCGACCAATAGCGTCGGCCCAGCCCTTCTTTGCAGCCTTGAGAGTTTCGTCCTCGGGCTTGGGAGTGAACTTCTTCTCCTCTTGCCACTGGGTCTTAATCTCATCGAGGTCTTTCCAGAAGCCCACTGCGAGACCTGCCAGATAAGCAGCGCCAAGTGCGGTGGTCTCTGTCACCTTGGGACGGATAACGTCGATGCCAAGGAGGTCGGCCTGGTATTGCATGAGCAGGTTGTTGCGTGATGCACCACCGTCAACCTTGAGCTCGGTGAGGGGAGTGCCCAGGTCCTTGCACATTGCATTAGCGATGTCATAGGTCTGGAATGCGATACCATCGAGGGCAGCGCGTGCGATGTGAGCAGCAGTAGTGCCACGAGTGATACCTACCATGGTGCCGCGTGCATACTGGTCCCAATAGGGAGCAGCAAGACCAGTGAGAGCGGGAACGAAGTAAACGCCGCCTGCATCGGGCACGCTTGCTGCAAGTTCCTCAACCTCGCTTGAGCTCTTGATGATGCCGAGACCGTCGCGCAGCCACTGAACTACCGAACCGCCCACGTAGATTGAACCCTCGAGAGCGTAATCTACACGGTCGCCAATCTTCCATGCAATAGTAGTGAGAAGGTTGTTCTTTGATACTACGGGCTTGTCACCGGTGTTGAGCATGACGAAGCAGCCCGTGCCGTAAGTGTTCTTGATGGCACCGGGCTCAACACACATCTGTCCGAAGAGAGCTGCCTGCTGGTCGCCGGCAACACCGCTGATGGGTACCTCGTGAGCAAAAATAGTGGTCTTGGTGTGACCGAAGATCTCGCTACTAGCCTTCACCTCAGGCATCATGCTTGCGGGAATACCCAGCAAGTCGAGGAGTTCTTCGTCCCACTTGAGGTCCTTGATGTTGAACACCATTGTGCGCGATGCGTTGGTCACGTCGGTAGCGTGTACCTCGCCGCGAGTGAGGTTCCAGATGAGCCATGTGTCAACGTTGCCAAATCGCAGTTCGCCTCTCTCGGCGCGCTCGCGAGCGCCCTCCACGTTGTCGAGAATCCATTTAATCTTGGTGCCGCTGAAGTAAGCGTCGATGATGAGGCCTGTCTTCTCACGGATCTTGTCAACGAGGCCCTGCTCCTTCAATGAGTCGCAGAACTCCGCAGTGCGGCGGTCTTGCCACACAATAGCGTTGTAAACGGGTTCGCCTGTAGCAGCATCCCACACGATAGTTGTCTCGCGCTGGTTGGTGATACCGATACCCGCAAGGTCCTTGCCGTTGATGCCCATGGTTGTAATTGCCTCGGCAATCACTGATGCCTGTGATGACCATATCTCTTTAGGGTCATGCTCCACCCAACCCGGCTTGGGGAAGTGCTGGGTAAATTCTTTTTGAGCAACAGAACACATCTGACCGTCGTGGTCAAATACGATTGCACGAGAACTGGTTGTTCCCTGGTCAAGTGATAAAATGTACTTAGCCATAAATGCAGTAAAAGTTTTTAAAGTAAATAATTAGGTTAAATATGTATTACTCAAACCGTAAGTTTATTTAGGTTTCTTGTATATTTCTTGTATAGTATCTTCTTTCCGTTTCAAAATTACGAATTTTCAGCAAATCCTACAATATCCACCGTCACATTTAACAATATTGTAACATTAAAATGTGTTAAATCAATGCCAGCTCCGATTAACCTTGTGCGCTTTGCTCGTTCTAACTAACAAAAGCAAGATTAATGAACCTATTCACGCGACATAAAAATACGCCAGCCGTCACCTTCGAGCAAGTGCTTGACAAGTTTCAGCAACCGCTCTACTGGCACATCAGGCGCATGGTCCTCTCGCACGAAGACGCTCAAGACATCTTGCAAGACACGTTCATTAATATATATAAAGGACTATCGTCGCTCAAGGACGAGGCAGCATTGAAGGGATGGGTTTACCGCATTGCCACCAACGAATGCCTGCGGCACCTGCAACGGCGGCGAGAAACAGCATTATCAACGATAGGCGACAACGAGTCTCTCACACGAGAACTCATGGAATCGGCCCACGTTGACTACGGCAAGGAGATGGAAGTGAAATTCCAGCAAGCTCTGCTCACGCTGAGCGACAACCAGAGAATGGTTTTCAACTTGAGATACTACGACGAACTTCCCTACCAGGAAATCAGCGCCATCACAGGCAGCACTGTCGAGTCGCTCAAAGTCACTTACCACAATGCCAAAGAGAAAGTAACTAAATATATGATTAACAACTAACAACGCAACTATATGGAATTCGATATTGACAAACTCGACCGAAGCGCACCATTCACCGTGCCCGAGGGTTTCTTCGACACGACGAAGCGCGACATTGAGCAATCAATCGCCCGCGAGCGCAAGCGCACCAGGCGCATGCATCTCATCAGGTGGAGCATGGGGGCAGCAGCGGCACTGGCAGTGGCTGTCACAGCATCTATCGCACTGCACAACACCCAACCAGCGGTTCCTGCACACGGCCTGAATGAACTGCTCGCAAGCAACGGTCAGCAGGTCGCAACAGCCGAGTCAATAGCCACACCGCAAGGCTCTAAAGAAATCACGCAGGCAACACAGCCCGTTGAGAATCTTGAGTCCTACCTGACCGACGACGAACTAGACGAGTGCATCGCTATAAACGATGTAGATGAATTCCTTCACTGTCAAGAATTATTAGAAACACTTTAAAATTTACACTATTATGAAAAAAACATCTCTATTCGCAATGATGCTCGGCATCATCATGGCATTCAGTTTCAACGCTAATGCACAGAACGACAAGAAAGAAAACAAGCGTCAATTCAACCCCGAGAAGATGGTGCAGATGCGCGCAACAAAGATTGCCGAGGACCTGAAACTCGACGACGCCACCACAGCCAAGTTCATCGAGGTTTACAAGGAATATCTCAAAGAGACTCACGAGGTGTTTGCCAAGAACGGTAAACCCATGATGGGCAAGAAGGACGAGAAGGTGCGTAAGACCGACGCCGAGGTCGAGAAGGAAATCAAGGACCAGTTTGCAACAAGCCGCGCTCTCATCGACGTGCGCGAGAAGTACTACAACAAGTTCCGCACTTTCCTCTCTCCCCAGCAAATCAAGGTTATCTATGAGAAAGACCGCAACAACGCCTCGCACATGAAGATGGAGAAAAACCGTCGCAACATGGACGGCAAGGGACCTCGCAAGGGACACCGCGACGACATGCACAAGCACCATAAGGGCGACATGAAAGACAACAAAGAAGTAAAGAGCGAGAAATAAGCACACTCGTAACAATAGGTTAAGACGATTTCCCGGGACATTTTCAAAGAATGTCTCGGGATTTTTTTACGTTCCGAGCTTGCTGACGACACTGGAATGTCATCCCTACATCAACTTAACATTTTCGGTAGAAAACTTCTACTGGCGTTTTTACCAGAGCAACCGCATCAAAAATGCTAAAGTTGAAAATATAACTGCTGACACTTTTGTGTAACGCCGAAAATAATCTGTTTTTTAGCGAAGTTCCCATTGCCATAAGGCAAACAAAAATGAGTTATAACAAATAGACGTCGGCTATCGCCTCCGTCATGGAATGATACTTTTGTTGTCAGGAATT
>JAGHSP010000237.1 GCA_018065815.1 Candidatus Sodaliphilus limicaballi
TTGCCTTATGCTTTGTGCGAGAGAAAGATTTTCATAAGGCCTGGGCGGGGACTCTGCAAAATTCTATTGCTAATTTATTGTCCGGAAGGACAATACCTGAATAACCCCCACCGCCGAACGTAGTGGCGGTGGGGGAAGAAATGCAACATGCACCGCGTCCAGCAGGACGCCAATCGGAGCAAATAGGTGAGGTATCTTAGTTATCATTATGGTCCTAATTGGCGTGATAAAACTCGTTTGTGGATGGTAAACAATATTGTTGAGGAAAATCTTTGGGAAGACTTCTCAAATGGTTTCACATGCTTCAGTTGAGTTAGAAACATCCCTCTTGGGATGTGATATGGTAGGCAGCCATGCAGGCGTGCCATCGGTACGCCGAAATGGCTGTAAAAAGTAGATAATAATGTCCCGTGCCTTTAGGTACGGAATAACGAATCGCCAATAGAATGTATGCCACAGCATGCGACATCAGTTGTAATTACCTCTGTGTTCTCCGTACCTTTTATAGAACAAAATGATAAGTGGTAAAAATCAGCATTTGTTTTTCTGTAGAAAAGGACTAACTCAACTTTAACATTTGATAATAAATATTGCTAATTTACTGTCCGGCAGGACAATACCTGAATAACCCCCACCGCCGAACGTAGTGGCGGTGGGGGAAGAAATGCAACATGCACCGCGTCCAGTAGGACGCTAATCGGAGCAAATAGGTGAAATTCAGATGGTTCCATATGCTAATGTAGAGGACTAAAAACAAAAACCACAAAAACCGTTTTGCGAGCAAGCAATCCCGCTTCGCTGAAAAACAGATTTCTATTTTATGTTTATTTTCAGCGTATTTCAAGCGCAGCGCCACCACCTAAATATAACCCAAGAGAAAAGGCGCTTCGCTTGAAATACACTGAAAATTCACAAAAAATTAATTCTTCGTCAACCCCTTCTGATTACACAAAAGTGTTAGCGGTTTATTTCTGTTTTTGTTCTTTCCCTTTTCCCTATCATTTTAGGCGTAAAGCTCCAATCCTATACTCTGTGGGTGGCTGCACACTATTGATTCAGGATTTTCTTGACAATGGTATTGATGTCGATAATGTCAATGTCATTGTCGTGGTTGATGTCGCACTCTTCGGGGATGTCATATTTCAGCGCCAGCGTGCAGTCGGCAGTGATTTTGGGAATTGTGATGCAACCAGTTTGAGTGATTAGCGGCATCACGTCTATGCCATCGAGCGTGGCCTCAACCAGAGGGAACGATGCGAGTGCCCCCAGCTGCAGCACGTGAGGCTCGCCGGTGGTGATGGGCAGGACAATATCACCCACTATGTTGTTGCTTATCGTGAGTGTTGCAAGCGGTTTGGCCGCAAATACAGCGTCGGCATCCTCAACCATGGTTGTGAAATTGCTCCAACCTGTTGCTGCTTGGTATTTCTCTTTCGTTCCGGCGGGCACATGCAGAGTCGCGCCAGTGTAGGCGGCTGCGGCAAACGCTCCTTCGGGGATGTCTTGCGGCTCTTGGTAGCCAGCATACACATCGCCAAGGGCAGTCATCGCGCTGAACCCTTTGTCTCTGATCATTTTCATCTGCTTGATATATAGCTTCTTCACTGCCTTGCAACTGCTAAACGCAGGTGAAAACACATCAACAGGCCCCAGAATCTTGATTTCCTCGATTTTGTTACATCCTGTAAATGCACCGCTTGGTATTCGCTTCACGTGCTCACCTATTTCCAGATACTTGATGGGACAGTTGGCAAACCAGTAGTGATAGACGTAGGTCTGTGACGAACCCGAAACGACGCTGGTAAACGGAGTGTCTTTGCCCCACTCGGCATCGTAGTAAACCCGTTCAAGCGAGGTGCATCCGTCAAAGACGCTATTCCCCATTTCGGTGATGGTGTAGGGGATACTCACCGATGTGATAGTAGTTTGCCCCTTAAAGGCATCGTTGCTGAACCTGTTGACTTGGCGAGTGGTGCCGCTCTTTGACACATGCGATGGAATGACGATATCGCCACTGATTTTTGTAGGTTTAATTACTGTGGTAAACGCATCATAGTCACTGTAGTTCAAGTCGGCCCGGGAGCTGATAGTGGAGCTTGCCATAATGATGGCAAAGCATGTTAAAAGTCTGTTTCTCATTGTTATATAAATTTTGTTGATCGTTGGGATGGCAAAGTTATGTCAATTATTTTGCATGAATTGATAGACGTCTATATAAACTGTCGGTTGTGATTCCTTAAATTTGCAGCGTGATGCAAAAAAAGTCCGCGCTATTTCTTGTTGTTGTGGATAAAAATTTCTAAATTTGCATTGTGTAGGCCACGGCCTGCACAAAACATTTGGAATCAAATAGAGACATTGTCTTCTTTTAGGGGCTTGATGAAACCGCCAAATTTTTTCGAAAGTTCCCCAACTGTGAGAGGCAACTGTCTGCACCTTTTGCAATTATCAAGGGTGCGGACTTCTTGCATCACTCTGTGGGGAACAGGCGCTTGGCGGTGCCCATCAAGCCACAGACAGCAAGAACCCGCACCCTTTTTGTGTGTGAGTGAGTAAGTGTAAATTAAAAAAATGTTATGTACTAATTTATATTTAATAATTTCGTTATGAGTTATTTAGATGAATTGCACAAAATTGCAGAAGATCTACAAATGGTAGAACAGGCAAAGTTACTTTCTTTGTTCAAGCAAAGAATAGAATCACCCAACAAAGAAGTATTAATCCCTTTAGTTGGAGAGTTTTCGTCGGGAAAGACTTCTTTCATAAATGCCATTTTAGACAATAAGACTCTTGAAACGGCATCTAAAGCTACAACGGCTACCATCTTTGAGATTAGATGTGGTTCGGATAGTTATAAGCAGGAAATCATTGATCTTGATGGGAATTTAATTGATGCGGGAAACGAAACATTATCTAATACAGATCTTCAAGAAACGACTCAGGTTGTAAGAGTCTATGATACTTCAAGTAAATTGGACTCTTCAATAGTCTTAGTTGATACTCCGGGGCTTTCTTCAAATGATCCTAAACATCGTATTGCATTATCTAACTATTTGCCAAATGCTGATGCGATACTTCTAGTTGTAGATGTGAACCAATCAGCGACTCGTTCGTTAATATCTTTTGTTAAGGACTCACAAATCTCAAAACGGCCTATTTTTCTTATGCTGACTAAATGTGATACTAAAACCTCAAGTGAGGTGGCACAACAGCTTAAAAATACGGTTGAAATAGTTGGAGTTCCAGAAACTAATATAATCTGCACATCAGCACAAACTGGCAATTTGGATCAATTTTTTGAATTAGTTAAAAAGATTCAAATTCAAAAGAATCAGATTGTCAATAATGCAATTAACGATAGAGTGAAACTTATTGCAGAACAAATGAAGGACTTTATTCAAGACTTGATAAATAGCCTTGAGTCTTCAACTGATTTAGAAGCTGCAATCAATGAGCAATCACGAAAACTAAAGCAATTTAACAAGAATATAGACGAGTTGATTGAAGATGCTGCTGTAGCTATAGAAAATAAAGAGGAAGCTGCAATTCGTTCGTTCAAGGATAGAGTCTCAAGGAATCTTGATTCTATATTACAAAATGAAGGACGAGATTGTGACCAGAGTGTGTATGCTTCGGTAAACTCTGTCGGAAATATGATTATCGAATCGTATAGAAAGGATTTGCAAAGTGTTCTTGTAAACCTAGGTCGTCAGCGTCGCCATAGTGCAAAAGAGATTCCAATGCAGTCACTCGAAACAATTGATTTGTCGGGAGTAGCATTCAATCAATTTTCTTATGACCTAGACCTCTCAAGTCTTGGGCACGAACATGACAAAGCATTTGGATATACCGCATTGGCGGTTGCAGCGGTTGCAGCAGTTGCTGTTGCTGCTCCTATGGTTGCTCCTATGGTTGCTGCTGGCGGTGCTGCTGGCGGTGCTGCTGCTGCTGGTACTGCTTCTGCTGCTGGTACTGCTGCCGCTGGCGGTGCAGCTGCTTCTGCCGGAACTGCGGTTGCATCGACCATAGTAAGCGAAACTGGAGAAATTGTTGCGGGTACTATGATTAGCCGTGCTATTACAAAAGCAAGAAATTATGCAGGAGAAGTTAGTACTCAAATGAGCAAGATTCAGGATGCTGATCGGAAATTACAGCAGAAATTAGGCACTAATAGAGGTCTAATCGAGACTGCTACAGGGTGGGTTACAGACAAAATCGTGGGTAAACCTGCGCGTGTTCGTGCTGTTAATAATTATCTTGATAGTACTCTTGTTCCTGAGTTTAGAAATCTACTTTTTAATGTTAGAACAAATCTGCTTAGAATCATAAGTGACACCATTCGCCTAGAAGCTGATTCTCAGATTTCTTCAATGGAGCAAGCTTTAGTCCAAATGAAAGAGCAGCTTGACGATAACAAACAAGTTGTCGCACAACGTAGAGAAGAATTGAAATCATATATAGAAATAATAAATGAATACAAATAACATGTTAAGCTTTTTTATAGGAGCAGCAACAGGTGTTGCTGGAGGTATCGCTCTTAAAGACAAATTGATGCCATCAACAAAGGAGAAACAGTTGGCATCGATGGTCAATAATCTTACAGAGCAAAATAACACATTGAAATCAAAGTGTAGTGATTTGGAATCACGTATTGCTTTATCAAGTAACGAAGTAGAGTCTTTAAAGGCCAAAATCGTTAAATATGAAGACAAGAGTGATGATTCCGATGATGCGATTTTTGATTTGCAAAAGGCCAACGAGAGGCTTATTGCAGAAAAAGAATCGTTGGTAGCAGAGTTAGAAGAAGTAAAGTCGCTTTTGACGATAAAATCACAGGAGATTGAAGAGCTTAAAGACAAAATATTTGATTTGAGTAATAAATGATGGATTTGCTTGCTATAGTAATAATAGTAACTACTATTGCTATTATATGTTTCTTTGTCGGTCGTAAATTTGGCGCAAAAAGTCCCTCTGACGATTATTCTGCGTCACAGAATCCTGCATCAGCAGAAGAAACCGAAGAGAGACTAAAGAGAAAAATAGATAATTTATCAGCACAAATAACTGACTTGGAGGCTCGTCTTCAAGAAAAAGACGAAATGCTTGGGGCGGCTTTATCTGGTGATGTTTCAAAAATTTATTCGTCATTACAGAACGAAGTTGATGCTTTTAAAAAGAAAGTTGAGAAGCTCAAGAAGGAGCTTGATGATGCTGAAGATGAGCGTGATGACTTTGAAGATGAAGCAAAATCAGCAAAAAAGAAACTTGAGAAAAAAACGACTGAATATAAAGAACTTTCTGCAAAGATGCAAGACATCACTCTTAAATTTGATTCTTTGCAGAGAGATTATAACACTCAGGCAGATCAATTAGAGGATGAAAAAGTTCAAAACAAGGAGCGAAAAGAATCTATAGAATTTGTTAATGCTATTCTCAATGCAAAGGAAGCCAGTGATGAATATACCAAGTCAAGAAATGGGGCAATTGACAACGTTAAAAACACCCTATGGAATTATCATGATGCACTTACTTATTGTGACTTAGCAGAAACTCGAGAATACATTATGGTTTTTGCTTTCCGTTGGGCTAATGACCGTAAGAAACCATGGCTTAAAGGTAAAAAAGTAATTGCTCTTATTGGAGAATTCAGTGCAGGAAAAACGTCTATAGTTAATAGAATTCTTTCACAAGATGACCCTACAGCACCGATACTTCCAACGAATAGTAAGGCAACCACAGCTATACCTACGTATATCTCGTATGGTCCTGCTTTTATGTCCCAATTCTTAGACGCTAACGGAACGCTTAAGAATATTAAAAAAGATGATTTTGAACGTGTTAAGAAAGATGTACTTAACAAGGTAAATGTATCTTCCTTGTTGAATTATTTTGTAATGTCATATAACAATGCCAATCTAAAAGGCATTACAATTCTTGATACTCCTGGATTTAGTAGCAATGATCCTGAAGATGAAAGAAGAACATGTGAAGTAATCAATGAGGCTGACATTTTGTTCTGGGTATTTGATGTTAATCAAGCAATCAACAAAACATCAATTACAATCATTAAAGAAAACATCAAAGACGTTCCTTTGTTTGTCGTGATGAATAAATGTGACCAGTTGTCACCTAATGAACAAAATGCAAAGGAAAACAACCTTAGAGAAACTCTCAAGAAGGAGAATATTTCTATTAATGGTGTGATTCGCTTTTCCGAAAAGTATTCAATTGATGTGATTATGAATGCGGTAAACAGCGTTCAATGTAAAAAAGTTGAAGACGAGGTTTCGTTAATACTTGAAGATCTTTACACGCTTTATGATTCATTCAACGACGGATATAAAGAATGTCAAAAAGATTTAAAGGCTCAAAAGCGGAAACTCGAAATCACAGAAGAAAAAATACAATCCTATCTTGATCAATATCAGGAAGATGCTAGTGCTGTAGGGGAAATGCCACAGTATAAGAAGCATTTTTTCTCACGAAATTGCTTCGAGATAAGTAAAGATGACTTTACAGAATTCAGTAAAAGATGTCAACGTATGCTAGATAATCGCGAATCTTTTAAAACAGAAATAAATGACCTCAAAGTTTATTCTGAAAATGTGACAAAAGAAGAAAATTTCTTCTCTTACTTAAAGTATACAAGAAGAATGCTTTCGGACTACGAAAAAAAGATTATTGAGGCTGTAAAAAAGTTTGATCCGAATGCTAACATTCCTGTTCATGTTATTTCTGCGTCATCCAATAAAAAAAGAACACAAACTAAACATCAATCAAAGTCTTCCAGCAAATCAAATAACTCAGGTAGTCTGCATCCCGTGAAAAGCGGTAATGGCTTTGAAGAAGACTTACGTGATTTTATGGACGAAAATAACGAGCAATTCCTATTAAAGACCGATGTTTTGTATCTCGCAAAACAATATGGTATATCGGAAAGCAAAGCTTTAGATATGGCAGAAAAAGTTGCTCAAATAACTTATAACTAAACGATATGGGAACAAATTTATTTGAAGAATTTCAACAAAAAAAAGAAAAGGTAAGAAGTTTGGCTAATGCGGCTTTAGATAAAGGCTGGTTAACTCAAGAAGATTATACCGAAATAATAAACAAACTAGACACTGATATATTAACTATCGGTGTTATTGGTCAAATGAAATGTGGTAAATCTACATTTCTTAATGCGTTTTTGTTTAACGATACTGTTTTGCCTGCTGCAACCAATCCTATGACAGCTGCGCTATCTGTAATAACTTATGGTGAAGAGAAAGAAATAGATGCAGAATTCTACTCACAAGACGAATGGGCAAACCTGAAAATGCAGGCAGAACGTCAGCTAGACGATGGTGCATCAGATAGTGAGATTAACATGAAGCAGGCTGCAAAGGAAGTGTATGCTAAGTCTCATGCAATTGCCAGTGAAATTCCATCTTTGTTAGGCACAACAAAAAAAGATCAATTTGAGAATCTTATTGAATATGTTGGTGCTGGTGGCAAATATGTTTCTATAACAAAAAGTGTTACTATTCACTATCCTGTTGAGTGGCTTAAGGGAGTAGAAATTGTAGATACTCCTGGATTTAATGACCCTATCGTTTCACGAGAGTTAAGAACACAAGAGTTCTTAAGTAAAGCGGATGTGGTATTAATGCTTCTTTATGCTGGACGTGCTTTTGACTCAACTGACCGAGACATCGTCTTTGAAAAAGTACGCAAGGTGGGAATTGGTAAAATTCTTGTTGGAGTAAACAAGTATGACCTTCTCATTGATAGGGAAAGTGAGGAACAAATTGTTTCCAATGTAGAAGAGGAAATCAAGAAGGCTTGTAGGGAACCTAAATATAGGGATGATTTCTTGATTCAAGAAATCATGAGAGGTATTAAACCTATTCTTCTTTCGGCCAACATGGCCTTGATGGCCAAAATGCCATTGAACAAGGTTTACAATGATCCTGATTTGAAATTCCATTTTGACGAATCTTGTAAATTATTTGGAAATGATAAACAGGATCAGCAGCAAATGTTGAAGGATAGTCTTATTGGTAATCTAGAGAATGCGGTTAGAGAGGTAATCGAAAAGTCAAAAGCAGATATTCTTATCAAGAAACCCATCAACCACATTTTTCAACTTGCAAACAATAAGCGCGAGGAATTAGAGACTTCTATAAAGTCTGATTCTAATACTCTTAAAGAACTAAAAACTCCTGATACAGAATTAGAAGATAAACTTGACAACCTCAAAAAAGCCCAAAAGAGAATAGAGAGACGTATTGAACGCGCTACTGTTGAATTGGGTGAAACCTATGATGAGATCACAGATAACGGTATTGAGAACGTGAAGAATACTGTTTTCGATGCCAAGGATGATTGTACGAGAATTGCAAAAAGTGCAGAACGTAATGAGATGAAACACAAACTCGACAGTCGAATAGCCAGGTTAAAAGATCTAGAATTGCCTGGGGTCCAGAAAACATGGAAGAGAGCTCTTAATAGAGCTATAACGTCTAGTTGCGAGGATTTTGCAAATGAGGTCGTAGATCAGTTGGAACGTTATGTTGATGATTGCGATGGTATAATAGATACCTTCTGTTCTGCTATTGGACGAGGAGCAAGTTCGTTAATTAAAAATGGAGCAAATGACGAAGAAATGCAATTTGATAGAGGCTTTAGTGATCGGACTATTGATGGATTTGATATATTTGCGTCGATAGTATTTCCTCCAATCACTTTAGAGTTACTGAATTGGCGTTCAAAGGTTTATGAGGAAATTGATAAGTGTTTTAAAAAAATCAATTTTGCGCAGATAGAAGACGCTGCAATAGCCAGACGTCCTGCTTGTGTGAATCTTTTACATACAGAGGCTACTAGTAAATTATTGGGAGAATTGGTAGATACTTTGACTGAAGCCTTAGGTTCAAAAGAAAAGAAGGAAGAGTTGATTATGCAGAAAGAAGAGTCTTTAGTGATCAACAAAAAGAATTTATCTGAACTTGAGGCTCAGATTATGGAACTCAAATCAATTATAAACATGTAAACGGAATTTGGTATTTTTATGGACTCAAATCTTACACTTACGGAGCAGCTGGAAATTGTGCGCAGGACTGGGTGGTCGATGGAGGTGGTGAGTTTTATCCGCAACATGGATGAGGCTCGCATCTATATGGGAGCAGGGCTGGTGGAGGCTCGCATCGGCGGGCGCACGGCTTTGATACGCCGCGACATTGACTGGAGCGCTTTTAACTGCCGCCACGAGTGGCTGAAGAAGAAGTTTGCCGACTGGACCCAGTGGTGGGACTACAACAATGCCGACCTGATAGGGGAGGGGTGGCCGCCGCGTGACGGCAATGGCGACCCCTACGAATTGCATCACATAGGCCAGCAGCAGGATTCTCCGTTTGCCGAGCTCACGTGGCAGGAACACATGGGCGACGGCAACAACCGCATTCTGCACCCTCAGCGAGAGTCGGCCATCGACCGGCAGCAGTTTGACGGTGAGAAAAGCCTCTACTGGCAGGCTCGTTTCAAGGCGTTCACCCCAAGTGAGTTGAAAAAGATTTACGGTAAGTAAAAAACACAACTAGCATCATGATTAGAGGATATGCAAAATTCTTATGCAAGGATTGCGGGCACGAGTTTGAAGGACTGGATATTGAGTATCGTGGCACTGCCGAGAGCCAGCCATTGCCGTGCCCGCAATGCAGTAGCATGAACACAAAGAAAAGTCACGCAATTTTCAAGACAAAGCCATTGGTATATAGACGATAACGATGACGATAACGATACGATGACGATGACGATGACGATGACAACTGCGCCTGCAATGGGCTTCTCCCATAGGGTATGCTAAAGT
>JAGHSP010000325.1 GCA_018065815.1 Candidatus Sodaliphilus limicaballi
TGTAATAGCAGCGGTAGTTGCGTTTGTTGTTGGTATGGGCGTTGCTCAGATAATAGCTAAACGCAGTGCTAAATCTAGGGCCAACGAGATTATCGAGAAGGCCAAACTTGAAGCCGAAGTTCTCAAGAACAACGAGGTGATCAAGGGTAAGGAAGAAGGTATGTCAATCAAGAGCGAAGCTGAGAAGCAGGCCAACGCACGCCTCTCAAAGGTGCAGTCAAGCGAGGCCAAGCTCAAGCAGCGCGAGCTTCAGCTCAACCAGCAGCAGGCCGACGTGCAGCGCAAACGCAACGAGGTTGACAACCTGAAGTCAAACCTTGAGCACCAGCAGGAAGTCCTTGACGACTATAAGAAAGAGGTCGAGAAGATGGAACGCAGCGTGCGCGACACACTTGAGCACGTGAGCGGTCTCAGCGCAGAGGAGGCAAAGGAGAAACTCGTGGAGTCTCTCAAGGACGAGGCCAAGACTGCTGCCGCAAGTTACATCAACGACATCATGGATGATGCTAAACTCACAGCCAACAAAGAGGCAAAACGCATCATCGTAGAGACAATCCAGCGCGTGGCAACAGAGACCGCCATCGAAAACGCTGTGACAGTGTTCCACATTGAGAACGATGAGATTAAGGGCCGCATCATAGGCCGCGAGGGTCGCAACATCCGCGCTCTCGAGGCAGCCACAGGCATCGAGATCATCGTTGATGATACCCCCGAGGCTATCGTGCTTTCTGGTTTCGACCCCGTGCGTCGTGAGATTGCCCGCCTGGCGCTCCACCAGCTTGTGGCCGACGGACGTATCCATCCTGCTCGCATCGAGGAGGTAGTTGCTAAAGTTCGCCGTCAGGTAGAGGAGGAAGTTATCGAGACTGGCAAGCGCACCGCTATTGACCTGGGTATCCACGGATTGCACCCCGAGCTCATTCGTCTCATCGGTAAGATGAAATACCGCTCAAGTTATGGCCAGAACCTGTTGCAGCACTCACGTGAGACTGCTAACCTGTGTGCCGTGATGGCAAGCGAGCTGGGTCTCAATCCCAAGAAGGCCCGCCGTGCCGGTCTGTTGCACGATATAGGCAAGGTGCCCGATGACGAGCCCGAATTGCCGCACGCAATCCTCGGTATGAAGCTTGCTGAGAAGTACAAAGAGAAAGCCGACATCTGCAATGCAATCGCTGCCCACCACGACGAGGAAGAGGCCCAGAGCCTTTATGCTCCCATCGTGCAAGTGTGTGACGCAATCTCGGGTGCACGTCCTGGTGCACGCCGCGAAGTGGTTGAGGCCTACATCAAGCGCCTTAACGACCTTGAGCGTCTCGCACTCAGCTATCCCGGCGTTGTCAAGACTTATGCAATCCAGGCAGGCCGCGAACTGCGCGTGATCGTGGGCGCTGACAAGATCAGCGACGCAGAGACCGAAAAACTCTCTAACGAAATTGCTCAAAAGATTCAAGATGAACTTACTTATCCCGGACAGGTGCGCATCACCGTTATCCGTGAAACCCGTGCAGTGAGCTACGCTAAGTAAGTTATACCTAAAAAAGGTTATTCATGAATCAGGAATATAACAAGAAACCAGTTAACGACAGCGCTGAAGCGTGCTTGAACTGCGGCACAGGGTGCTGCGGCGACAACAAGTGCAGCCGGTGCAACCTGCACAGCTACAACTGGCTTGAAGACGTGCCAGGCAACGACGAAGAGTTTGATATCGTCGAGGTGCACTTCAAGAACACCCGCCGCGGCTTCTATCGCAACTCGTCGCACCTGCCCCTCAAGGCTGGCGACATGGTGGCCGTCGAAGCCAACCCCGGGCATGACATAGGCGAGGTGGCAATGACCGGACGCCTTGTCAAGCTGCAGATGAAGCGTGCCAACCTGCGTCCCGACACCGAAATCTTGCGGGTGTTCCGCAAGGCAAAGCCCCAAGACCTGGAGCGCTTTGAGGAAGCAAAGGCTCGTGAGGTGGACACCATGATACGCTCGCGCAAGATTGCCGTTGACCTGGGACTGAAGATGAAGATAGGCGATGTGGAATACCAGGGCGACGGAAACAAGGCCATATTCTACTATATCGCCGACGAACGCGTGGACTTCCGCCAGCTCATCAAGGTACTGGCCGATGTGTTCAAAATACGCGTTGAAATGAAGCAGATCGGCGCGCGCCAGGAGGCCGGACGCATAGGCGGAATAGGTCCTTGCGGACGACCGCTGTGCTGTGCTAGCTGGATGACCAACTTTGTGTCGGTTGCAACTAGTGCTGCAAGGTTCCAGGACATCTCTCTCAATCCGCAGAAGCTTGCCGGACAGTGCGCTAAACTCAAGTGCTGCATCAACTTTGAGGTGGACACCTATGTTGAGGCTTCCAAGGCAATGCCCTCACGCGACGTGCAACTGGAAACGAAAGACGGCTTGTATTATTATTTCAAGGCCGATGTGCTCAAGCGCGAGATCACATATTCTACCGACCGCAATGTGCCTGCTAATCTCGTGACGCTTCCTGCCGAACGAGTGTTTGAGGTGATGGCACTGAATCGCAGTGGCGTGCGGCCCGACAAGTTGTCGCTTGACGACAATGACAAGCAGGCCGAGAAGAAAGCCTTTGGCGACATTCTGGGCCAAGATGCGATCAATCGCTTCGACAAGAAGAAAAAGAAGAAAAACAACAAGCGTCCCCGTGGTCAGGAAAACAATGGCGCGAGCGACAGCCAGCAACGTGACCAGTCGTCGCGTGAACCCCGCAGGGAATCACGCCGCGACAATGGTCCTGCTCCCGCTGCCGACAATAACAAGGAGGGAGGCGAGCAATCTAACCGCTCACGCCAGCACCGACGCCCGCGTGGCGAACAAGGTGAAGCTCCCCGCAACGACCGCCAGCGTCGTCACGGAGGCGGCAACCGCCACCAGGGGAATCCCAATAAGCGCAGAAATGAGAACGGAAACTCCAATAGCGCCGAAGGCAACAACAACCGTCGCCAGCAACAGCCCAAGGATTAAACTTGTGGCTGCTGCCATGGCAGTTGTCGTCATGTTGCTGGGCTTGGGGGGCTGTACTTCCGAGCAGAACTTCTATTGTCAGTTTCAAGATGTTCCATCCCACGGGTGGGTCTCGCAGGTGCCTTTGAAGTTTGAACCTCAATTCCCCGACTCGACGATAAACGAGTGCGAGATCATCTTGTCGGTCAGGCATAATAACAATTTTGCTTACCGCAGCCTGAACCTCATAGTTGACGTCATGGACTCGCTTCATCATGTGGTGCGCACTCCCGTGAGCATTGCAGTGAGTGACGAATATGGCAACTTGAACGGGAGCGGATTCGGTGGTCTGTACCAGTGCAGCGCAAGCGTTGTTGAGTCCATTCCGTGCAGTGCGGTCAAGAGCATCATCGTGTGGCCCGCGATGAAGGGGTGCGATACTATCATGAACGTGGAAGACGTGGGTATCACACTGAAGGCGGCCAAATAAAACGAGCAGAACGTAACATGGATAGTTTCATTCCTAAACACTTACAAGACGAAGTCAAGGCGCGAGTATCGCGTCTTGCTTTGTTACTCAACAATGCCGGCGTGGAAGCTATGCTGGTGTGTGACAACGTAGGGCTGTATTACTTGAGCGGCAGGGTCTTTGCTGGATATATCCTTGTGGGCCAAGACGCTAGCGCACGTTATTTCGTGCGTCGTCCCGTCGGGTTCTCGGGTGTGGATTACATACGCAAGCCCGAGCAGATTGCCGAGATTGTGGGCACAGTGCCTTCAACGCTGGCACTCCAGCTCGACACGCTCTCGGTGGCTGATTACAACCGCCTGTCCAAGGCGTTTGCCGGGGCAAGCATTGTCGATGCATCGGGCATGATGCGCCAGCTGCGGTCGGTCAAGTCGCAATATGAGATAGAGTTGATGCGTGCATGTGGAGTGAAACATGTCGAGGCTTATAGCCACATCCCCGAGGTATATCACCCCGGAATGACCGATGTGGACTTGCAGATTGAGATAGAACGGTTGCTGCGCAAGCATGGTTGCCTGGGACTATTCAGAGTGCACGGGCAGTCAATGGAACTGTTTATGGCCAATATCCTGTGTGGCGCCAATGCCGACAATGCCAGCCCTTATGACTTTGCCATGGGCGGGGCAGGGCAGGACTTGTCGCTCCCAGTGGGTGCCGATGGCACCACGATAGCCAGCGGGAATGCTGTGATGGTGGATGCATGTGGCAATTTCAACGGTTACATGACCGACATGACCCGCACTTATGCTGTGGGCGAGTTGCCCGAACTCGCGTTGCGGGCTCATCGCGTGTCGATTGAGATTAACCGTCGCATAGCCCAGGAAGGCAAAGCAGGTGTTGAGGCAAAGCGTCTGTATGAAATCTCGCTGGAGATGGCGCAGCAGGCCGGACTTGATGACTATTTCATGGGACACAGGCAGAAAGCAGGATTCGTGGGCCACGGCGTGGGCATTGAGATCAACGAGGCTCCCGTGCTGGCACCTCGCAGCCGCGATGTGCTTGCCGTGGGCAATGTCATCGCTGTCGAGCCTAAATTTGTAATCCCTGGCGTGGGCGCCGTGGGCATCGAGAATACCTATGTCGTGACAGAGTCGGGCATGGAATGCATCACCCTTGCTCCTGAGGCAATCACACCACTAGATTGAATTGAGAAATGACATTCGGATCGTTTGAATATATAATGGAACTTGTCGCCACGGCATTCTATGCCATCAGTGGTGTTCGTCTTGCTGCTGCCAAGAAGTTTGACTGGTTTGGGGCCTATGTGATAGGTTTCATCACAGCCTTCGGCGGCGGTACCGTGCGCGACGTGTTGCTGGGTGTAGATGCATTCTGGATGGACGACGTGAATTACGTCATCGCCACGGTGATAGGCCTTGCCATTGTGATAATCTTCCGCAAGTGGCTCGTGCGCATTGAGGGCACGTTCTACATCTTTGATGCCTTTGGCCTGGGATTGTTTGTCGATGTGGGCATCTACAAGACACTCATGATGGGGCACCCCATGTGGATGGCAATCATGATGGGAACCGTCACGGGCGCTATGGGCGGAGTGCTGCGCGACATCTTTATCAACGAGGTGCCGCTGGTGTTCCGCAAGGAGGTTTATGCCACGGCATGCATCATGGGTGGCATCGTCTATTGGGCAGTGGGGCTCATCGACCCGCACCCCATCGTGCCGCAGATGTGTTGCGCCGTGTTTGTGGTGGTGCTGAGGTTCCTCGCGGTGAAGTACAACTGGTCGTTCCCCGCATTGCATTACAGCTATAGCGGTGAGGATGACGAAACTAAAAAAGATAAATCCTAACAAGAAATGAAGATAGATAAGGCAGAAGCTCGCAAGACAACCATACAGTTGCTCAAATATGGTGTGATAGGTGTGTCAAACACGCTCATCACGCTGGTGACATTTTATTTGCTGAACACTCTGGCGGGGTGCACCTATGGAGTTGCTAATGTGATTGGTTACATTTTGGGTGTGATCAACAGTTTCATCTGGAACCGCAACTGGGTGTTTAAGACTCACAACAGCGTGAAGCGTGAGGCGATGCTCTTCGGCATCGGTTTCTTGCTGTGCCTTACTTTGCAAGGTGCGGTGAGCTGGTTCTTGCTTGAAGGCCTAGGCTGGAAAAATATGGACGAAATATCATGGCTCCCCATGAAGAACACCGGGCAAAACATCGTTATGCTCATCGCCATGGTGTCATACACCCTAGCCAACTACATCTACAATCGCGTAGTGACTTTCAGGGAAAAGAAGTAAAACCTTACAACTTAATTTTGCATTTTGCGACATCTGCAACTATTCACCAATTGGGGTGATCTCTCGCAGATCTCGCAGATGACGCAGATTTTTTTGATTAAGGAAGGAAAGAAATTTTCCGATATAAAAATCATTTCACTGCAAGGTGGCGGTCTTCGACCGTAGTATAGCGTATCGTTATCCCTGTCCTGCCTTCGCTTGCGTTCAGTTAGGAAAGGGTTATGTGCAGAACTGCGGTCTGCGTGTCGGCTTCCACCCTCTCTTAGCCCCCGCACTATTCTTCCCCGGTGCCTTATGCTTTGTGCGAAAGAAAGATTTTGGTGAGATATTATGCGCGGGGACTCTGCAAAAAAACTCTATTGGTTAATAGTAGTCACGCGACACCCTCGCGTCAGCAAGAGGCGTCTGATTTGTCGGCGGTGATGGTCGGCGTCCTTTTTTCAAGGTCGAGCAGTTGTTGCTTGACTTGGGTGCCGCCTCGGTATCCGCCCAGGCCGTTGCTCGCCACGATGCGGTGACATGGATAGACTATCATCAAGCGGTTGAAGTGGCATGCCTGCGCTGCGGCACGGTAGGCCTTGGGACTGCCTGCCCGTTTAGCTAGTTCGGCATAAGGAATTGTCTCGCCGTAGGGGACCTTGAACATTTCATTCCACACTTTCATCGTGAACTCGCTGCCTGTGGTGAAGCAAGGCAAGTCAAACTCACGGCGTTCGCCGGCAAAGTATTGCTGGAGTTGTTGTGTGCAATGCGTTAAGAGCGGGAGAGAGGCTTCGGCAAGGTCAAGATGCGATGATTTGCCCAGTTGCGACAACATCTCTTGTGCGTCGTCCTGTGTTGTGATGAGAGCAATGCCACGGGTTGTGCATGCCACGGTGAGCACTCCCACAGGGCTGTCAATGGTGGTGTAGCACAGCTTGCCTTTGTTCACGGGCTCTATGCCCAGTGATGCCGCGCGTTGCATCATGAAGGGGTAGGCCTCGACATAGCTATTGGCAATAGCACCGTCGAGTATGGCATCCTTGATGGCGTCTTTGATTTGCCCCACCTCGCGTGATGGCGTGAGGCCGAATGTCTCCATCACCTCGGCCCCGTCGATGGGCGGCTGGAAATTGCGCACTCGGTCTTTCTCCTCGATGTCGATGAGTTTGCGTTTCACTAGGTCGAAGTTGTCGCGGAATCGTTTCACCTTTTCTTGGTTCTTTGACGTGATGTCGGCCTTGCACAGAGTCATCAAGTCGTCGATATCGTCGCCGGCGTCAAAGAGCAATCTTCTCACAGCCGAGTCGGTCACGCCATCCTCGACCAGAGCGATGGGGCGCATGTGCAGTCCCACTAGTTTCTTGACATACTTCATGTGCTCGTTGAGCGGAAGGCGCATGCGGCCGAACACTTTGGGCACCATTTTCTCTCCTATGAAGTTGTGATTGTGGAAAGTCCATCCCAGCTGGTTGTCCCAGCGTTTGGTGGCAGGTTTGCCTATGTCGTGCATCACTGCCGCCCAGCGCAGCCACTCGTTGGTCGATGCACCGGCCACGTTGTCGAGCACTTGCATCGTGTGCAGGAAGTTGTCCTTGTGCCCTCGTCCGTGGCTGTTGTCCACGCCCTTGAGCGCGGCGAGTTCGGGAAAGATGAGTTGCAGCAGCCCGGTCTCGTCGAGAATCTTGAATCCGCGTGAAGGCTGCGGTGACCGCACGATTTTCATCAGTTCCTCGGCGATGCGCTCGCGTGTGATGATTTTGATGCGCCCGGCATTGCGCTTGATGGCTTGCAGCGTGTCGGGGTAGATGTCAAATTGCAGTTGTGTTGCAAACCTCACGGCCCTCATCATGCGCAACGGATCGTCGCTGAAAGTGATGTCGGGGTCGAGCGGAGTGCGTATGATGCGTCGTTGCAAGTCGCCTATGCCGTCGAAAGGGTCAAGCAGCTTGCCATAGGTCGATTTGTTGAGCGAGATAGCCATGGCGTTGATGGTGAAGTCGCGTCGCAGCTGGTCGTCGCGCAGCGTGCCGTCCTCGACGATGGGGTTTCGGCTCTCGCGGCGGTAGCTTTCCTTGCGTGCGCCCACAAATTCAAGCTCAAGCCCCTCGCGTGTTTTCACCTGTGCAGTGCCGTAGGTCTTGAACACAGCCAGCGTGGCCTTGCCTTTGCCCAGTCGTTGTGCCACGGCGCGTGCCACCTCGATGCCGCTGCCCACAGTCACAAAGTCCATGTCCTTGCTCGCGCGTTCCAGAAAGATGTCGCGCACATATCCGCCCACAACGTAACACTCGCGCTGCATCTCGTCGGCAACGCTGCCCACGAGGTGAAACACCGGCAATGCCACGTGCGGCTCTATTTTATCTAACTTGATTTCCATATTTATTATTATGGTGCAAAATTACTAAAATAATCTAGAATAATGAAACGATACACTGCTATCGATGGTAGTATTATTAGTAAAAACAGTGCATTTGTCGATTATTTGCTCAAATAATGATAAAATGTGTGTGAAATATTTTGCAAAATTGACCAATATGTACTACCTTTGCATAGAATTTAGGCCAAATGTCATAGAGTTCAGTTAGACGTTAGATTGAGAAAATCATGATAGGCCTCAAAATGCGAGTCCTAATTTTAAAATCCAGTAATTTTATTTATCATTGAATGCGTGATGTCGTGCACCGTGTGCACCGCGTGTTATGGACTCCAGAAATGAAAG
>JAGHSP010000406.1 GCA_018065815.1 Candidatus Sodaliphilus limicaballi
TCGTCCTCGTTACAAAGAGTATCGGTGTACTTCACATTCAGTGTGTACTCGCCCGATGGCACTTTGGTCAGGTCGATGCGGGGATTGTCGATTGTGAATTGGCCCGACGCCACGATGTTGCTTGCAGGCTGTCCCTTGGGATAAATGCTCCACTCGCATTTCTCGTCGCTGCGGGTCGAAGGGCTGAAATAACTGTCGAAACCCATAGGCACTGTGACGATGCTGTCGGCATTAAATGCCTCGTCGTCGAGATGTGAGAGGTTGATATAGTGACGATTACCCACAACGAACGGAATGCAGTCCTCTTGTGTCTCGCCTGCCTTGCTGGTGAGACGAGTGGTGATGCTGTAAAGGTGTCCCTTGCCGGTGGGGTTGTGAAGCTCTTGCGGCAGCGTGATAGAGAACGTGCCGTCGTCGCCGGTAGTGATCACGCTGTCCATGACCAGGTCTTCGGAGTCCAGATACTTGATGTCGGGGCGAAACCATTCCCAATCCCAGCTCCACGAGTGCTTTGCCACGATCACGCGCACCTGGCTGCCGGCAATGGGCATGTCGGTGAATGAACTGGCTTTGCCGTTTATCACAACGGGCTCGCCAGGGTTAAAGTGCTGCTTGTCGCGTGACAACTCGATGTCAAATGTGGGCAGCTTATACTCGCTCACGGTCACATAGGCCGAGCTTGTCCATGGCTTGCCATGATGGTTGCTGCGCATCGTGATGTGGTATTTACCCGTGAGAATGCCAGTGGGCACGGCAAACTCGCCGTGGATGCGGCCGTAGCCGTCGGTGGTGGCGGTTATAGAGTCGATATCGTTGTTGTTGGCGTCACTGAACACGACGGTAAACTCCTTTCCCGCCATGACGGCAGTCTCGAAGCCATCGCTTGTGCTGGCTGTGGCTGTCCATTTCAGGGTCTCGCCCGGGCGGTAAGCGCCCAGGTCGGTGTAGATGCGTGCGTTCAGCCGCTTCTCCAGCGAGTCGCTGACGCTGGGTGCCATGAAGGACTCCCTGCACATGAATCGGTCATTGCCGTTGTGCACTCGCAGGTTGCCTAGCTGCACCCCGGCGGGGAGCTGCACCGCGCCGCTATGGTCGGTGATTCCTGCCAGCAGGGTGGGCTTGTTGACGAAGGTCTCGACAAGGACGGTTGCGCCCTCAATGGGAGCACCGGTCTCTGTGTTGACTACAAATGCGCGCTTCTTGCCCGGAGTGCTCACGGCAAACGATTCCATGTCGCTGACGGTGAAGCAACTATAACTTCTCACCGCCGTGCGGGCTTCGATGGTGTCGTTGTAGTGTATCACTGGTGTGGCCAGGTACACGCCGTAGTCGAGCGCGGCGATTGTGACGGTGTCCTCGCGGTAGAATGGCAGCGGGTCGTTGCGTTTCACGTCGATGCTCTGCACCTTGCGGCATTGATTGAGCGGCAGGTCTTGGTAATATTCTGCTTTGTGGGTGAGCGAGTCGGGGATGCGGTATATATCCACAGTGTAGTGCTGCGCGTTGGTGTTTCTCACCGTGATGACCGTGTCGCGTGTGCTCATCACGGGGCGCACCTGGGTCCTCGCCGTGGGCAGCGTCATGCGGGTTATCCTGGCGCGGGCATTGATGGCAAAGGGCGACTCGGGAAAGCGCTCCACATATTCATTGAGCATGTTGAGGGTTTCAACTTCCTTGAAGTTGATGTCGTCGGCAAGTATGCCTGCCCACATTGTGTCCTTGTTTTGCTCAAATGCCGCGTTTATAGTTGCTTTGCCTGCCGTTTTTGCCACTGCTGTGAGGTGGGCGGGGATATTGCCCTCGGTGCTTGCGAGCCATTGCTGTTTCATCTGCTTCTCCAGTTTGCCGGCATAGGCTAACTGGTTGTCAATGCACTCATTCATGAGGAACTGGAACACGGTGGGAATCATCATGGCGCTCACGCTGTCGCAGTTGATGGTGCGTGGCAGTGCTGTCACCGGAATCTTTTCCAGTGCTTGCTGGTGTTCAAGGAGATAAGCCAGCAGCTCGTCGGCTTTGTTGTGTATCTGCTTCTCTGACCATTCGTCGATGTGTTTGAGGTCGGCAACGGGGGCATCGGTGCGGTAGGAGCTCACCTCGAAGGCATAGTCTTTGAGCAATCTCACCTCGTGGAGTTTGAGAATTGCCTTCACCTCGACGCGTTTCTCCTTGTCGATGACGTTCTCTACCATGACGATGGCTTGTGTTGAGGTGTCATTTCCTATGAGTTCCTGTGCCTTGGAGTAACGGAGCACGGCGTCGATCACAGCTTCGCCGTCGCCAGTCTTCTGGGCGCGTTTGAGGTCGGCGAGCGCGGTTTTCGACATCTGCTTGGGGAGGTTGAAGTCCACTGCATGCCGTGCGCCTGCTGCGTCTAGCGGCAGCAGCATTGCCATGACGGCAAGCGACATATAGAGAAATAATTGTTTCATAGCGTTATTGTTTTTGTCTTGTGATGATTTCGTGGGTGAATGGGGTGCTGTTCATAAACTGGTCGTGTACAAATCCTTTCACAATCCAGTGCCCGTCGAACGAGGGCGCGTCAAATTCCACAGTCACTTTGCCCTTGGCATCGGTGGTGAGCAGGGGCTCCCACAGCACTGTCTTCACGCCTCGGTTGTCGGCATTGAGCGAGACAAGCATTCTCTGCACTCTTTCGGGTGTCGCCTTATGGCCAAATATTGATGTGAGCGCCGACCCCGCTCCTCTTACTCTGATCTGGTAGGGACTGGGCGTGGCCTCTGGCTGGCTATCGGCATGGTCTCTGTAATCGCTGTTCGACGGGTATCCGCCGGCTTTGATAGCGCACTGCGACGGGTCGCAGGGGGTGGCGTCGTCGGTGTAGTCATCATCGGTGCAAACGTCCTCTGATGCTTCTTCAAACATGTCCTGTCCATATTCGTACAGCTTGGGGCATGTGACGTAAGTCGGTTTCAAGAGTGCCTTGTTCAGTGTGATTTGGTTTGTGATGGTGCATGCCAAGCTGTTGCTAAACAGGTTGTAATGCATGAACCGCATCCAGTCAGAGGTGTTGCTATCAGCCAGCTGCAGGTTGCGGATGTTGTATTCCTCGGTCTTGTTGATCACTTCTATTGTCATGGCAGCCTGCACGGGATTGCCGTCCTGGTCGGTGACGGTGAACGTGAGTTTGCCGTGCTCTCCGGCGGTGAAGACAGGGTCTGGCTGTGGCGTTACGGTGAGTAGCCGCTTGTTGCGCTCGACATACACATATCGGTCATAGAACTCCATGTCGTGGTGCATGGCAAACTCCACGCGCACGTCGCGGTCGTGGGGCACAGGCACATCGACGGTGTTCTCGCCCTGCTTCAGTTGCAGCCACTTGCAGCTGATGATGGCGCTGTCGCTCGCCACGATGCACAGCACGCTGGCTTGCGGCACGCCGCTCATCACCTTGATGTGCGCCACATCGCTGGCGTCGGGTTTGACGAGCTTTGCGGGGCACCACAGCAGCGAGTCTAGGGCTGTGGCTGCGGGCTGCGTCGGTTCTGTCTCCACATCGCCCACGGTAAAGGTCACGCAGTTGCTTCTCACGTCCTTGTCGCCGGGGCATTGCACTTGCAGCACATAGAGGTATTGCGCCTTGCTGCTTGTGCTGTTGCGCTCGGCGATGAACTCATCGGGGAACCCGATGTTGAAATTCCCGCGTTCGTCGGTCTCGACCTGCGTGTCGAAAATTTTGACGTCATTTTCGCTGATTGCCATGCACTTTGCCTCGATGGTGCGTGGCACTGTGGCGATGCCGTGGGGACTGATGATTTTACCGCCTAGGTTTATCGAGTCGTTGCAGCCGAAGTGCTTGAAGTTGTCGCCCATGTCGATTGACGTGTGCTGCCGGGTGTTGCCGGGTATCAAGATGATGTCTTTGCGATTGAGTTTCTGCCCCCGGTCACTCACCTCAATGTAGAACGAGACGTGCTTCCGGGTGTTGATTGCCGGCATGGCGAAAGCACCGCTGGCACGCCCAGTGGCATCGGTCATCACTGTGACCGAGTCGATTGCCTCGTCGTTATCCTCGTTATTCTTCCACAAAACCACTTGTAACTCTTTGTTGCTGAAAGGTGTGTAACCGTGACCAACACATCCTGATGCCACAAGCATCCACTTCGCGTCCTCGCCGGCGGTGTAGTATGACTGGTCGGTGAAGATGTCGATGAAATATTCCTTCATGTTTCGGGGCTTGAGCGGATAAATCACGGTGCGGAAATCATCGTGATGCTCCTCACTGCCAGTGCCAACGATAAGGGTGTTTTTGGGGTAGCAAGAAAATGACGCACGGCCCATTGAGTCGGTTATAGCAGTGACTGCATTTTCCTTGTCGGCGCAGAGCTTGTGCGGTCTTTCGGTCACCTTGGCTCCCACGATGGGTGCTCCGCCGTAGGCATCCATGACAATCACCTCGTGGCTGTCGTTTCTCTCCAGCAGGTTGCAGGCGATGTCGCTCACTTTGGTCCAGTGTTCCAGCTTGTTAGTGTATTCTTTTCCTTCAACCGTGAGCGATGGGGTGATGACGTAGTTGCCATATCCTGGCAGCGCATCCACTTCTATTTCCTCTTCGATTGTGTAGGGTATCTTTCCTGCTGGCTCGTGCGCCTTGACTTCTATCTTGCGCAGGGGTGTATCGCTGTCTTTTTTCTTGATATTGAGTGTGAAGCGGTCGGTGTTTACGAGCAGGGCTTTTACCTTGATTTTCTCGCCCATTTTCACCCTGCTGGGGAAGGAGAGGCTCACACTAGGTGCTTCGAGCTCGTGGATCTCGTTGTAAACCCGCGCTTTGTAGTAGCTGTCGGGGAAGCGGGCGATGTAGTCTCTGAGCAGGCTGTATTTTTTCTGTTTATCTCGAAATACGGGCTCAAGCAGGAACCGCGCCGAGTGCTCGTTTTCGCGATAATGTTCATAGTCGTCGGTGCTATACTTATAGGTCTCGATCTTGGCATGGATGTGTGCCGGGGTGTTGTCGCGTGTGCTTTCGAGCCACAGTGCCACGGGATCGACGTGTGAGTCCCCAAAGATGAGGTGGTACTCATAAATCTTCTGGCAGGCAAAGTGCAGCAGTGTGGGCACTAGCGTGGCTCCCATCTTGCCGGTCTTGATCACGCGAGGGTAGGCGGTGACGGGAATCAGTGCCAGCGGTTCCTGCATCGCAAGCACTTCGTCGTAGAGGGCAGCCGTCTTGGTGTCGAAGTCCTTTTTTGACCACAAGCGATAGTCGGCAGGGGCTGGACTGTCGTCCTGGTCCTCGCGGTAATACTCTTTGAGTCCATCGGCGCCCTCCTCGCTGTAAGCCTGGAGCACGTGTGCCTCGAGCATCAGTAGCAATGCCTTGATGCCGGGGCGTGTTTCCTGCTGCGACACTTGCTCGATGCGGGCAATGATGTCGTTGATGTTGCTGTTGCTGGCATCCATGAAACTTTGTGCCAACGAGTAGCGCATGAGTGCATCGACTGTCATCTCGCCGTCGCCAGTCTTCTGGGCGCGTTTGAGGTCGGCGAGCGCGGTTTTCGACATCTGCTTGGGGTGGTTGAAGTCCACTGCATGCCGTGCGCCTGCTGCGTCTAGCGGCAGCAGCATTGCCATGACGGCAAGCGACAAGTTGATGATGAATCGTTTCATAACTTTGTTGTTTTTTCGTAGTGCAAAGTTACGAAGTATATTTTATATATCCATCACATTCTTCTATAATTTTATCTCATTTTGGATTTTGTAACCGATTGATTATTAATGGAGTGCAAAAATAAAATCTCATTCGGGCGTTTATTACCCTCTCGGGGAACTCAAACCTCTCGGGGAACTCGGGGAACTCGGGGAAATTTTTTTTGTCTCTCGGGGAACTCAAACCTCTCGGGGAACTCGGGGAACTCGCGGAAATTTTTTTTA
>JAGHSP010000410.1 GCA_018065815.1 Candidatus Sodaliphilus limicaballi
ACCAACTCATACTTTAAGGATTTATGAAAAATCAAATTTTAGCAATTGCCGGCGTGACGATGCTCGCGCTCGCATCGTGCACAAGCACAGCACCCGAGAGCGGCCGTGCCGCAGCGTTTGAATCAACAGTAGAAGGCAAGGCAACAGCCCTTTACACCCTCAAGAACGCCAGTGGCGCCTATGTCGAGATCACCAACTATGGCGGCCGCGTGGTTTCTATCAACGTGCCCGACCGTGACGGCAAACTCACCGATGTGGTTCTGGGCTATGACAACATCGACGACTATGTGAACGACAAGCCCGGCAACTTCGGTGCGCTCATAGGCCGCTACGGCAACCGCATCGAGAACGGCCAGTACGTGATCGACGGCGACACTTCCAAGCTCGAAGTGAACAACGGCCCTCACACCCTCCACGGCGGCACAGTGGGCTATCACCACAGCGTGTGGGATGCTAAACAGCTGAGCGACTCTACACTCGAACTCACCCTCGAGGACAAAGCCATAGGCGGTTTCCTGGGCAACGTCAACGTCAAGGTGCTCTACACCTTCACAGCCGACAACGCTCTGCGCATCGACTATGAGGCTACAACCGACAAGGCTACTCACGTGAACCTCACCAACCACTCTTACTTCCACCTGAGCGGCGACCACAGCAAGGACGTGCTCGACCAGGAGGTGATGATTGCAGCCGACAGCATCACACCCATCGACAGCACCTTCATGACTCACGGCACCATGATGGCAGTAGAGGGCACCGCGTTCGACTTCCGCAAGGCAAAACCCGTGGGACAAGACATCAACAAGGACGAGGAACAGCTCAAAAACGGCGCTGGCTATGACCACAACTTCGTGCTCAACACCCGCGGCGACCTGAGCAAGGTGTGCGCCACCGTATTCAGCGCCAAGACCGGCATCCTCATGGAAGTGTTCACCACCGAGCCTGGCCTGCAATTCTACGTGGGTAACTTCCTCGACGGCACAGCCAAGGGCAAAGGCGGCGTAGCCTACCCCTATCGCGGCACAGTGGTGATGGAGACCCAGCACTACCCCAACTCGCCCAACCAGCCCGAATATCCCTCGACACTGCTCCGTCCCGGCGAGACCTACCACAGCACTTGCATCTACAAGTTCTCAACTAAATAAATATCCACATTAAATACTAACACAAAATGAAAAAAACATTATTTGCATTAGTCGTGTCCATGATGGCTGCTATCGCCGGCAACGCTGCCGACTCTTTCACACTCGAATTGTGCTCGGCATCAATCAGCGGAAAATTCAGCGATAACATCTCTCCCTCACTGTTCTCACCCGACGGCACCAAGCTCACTATCGTCAAGGACAACGGCAGCGAGATAGATGTTGTGGTGAGCATACCCCTGGAGGCAGGCGACCCCGTACAAGTAAAGACTATCAACTACATGGAGGCCCAGTTCTCTTACTGGGACAAGGACGAGAATTCAATAGACATTGACCCCATCCCCTTCGACATGACCCAAGCTGGCGAACTGATCAGTTTCCTTGGCACCCAGCAAGACGAGAACACCCGTGTTAAGTCGTTCCGCTTCAAAGGCACCATCAAGAAAGCGCAATGGGAAGCCTTCAGCAAGGCATCTTCACAGTTCCTTAACATCATGGGCACATCCTTCACGCTAAAATAAACGCGGAGAACAACATCACTAACACAAGGCCCTGCAACCCCACCAGTTGCAGGGCTTAATGTTTCTCGTGCAATGTCACCAGCACAGCAACTACACCCATGGGGGCTTCAACCGCGATTTTGTCACACCCTCGTGTAGGCTTTCAGCCCCTCATTGTCAAATATTTTTCAACAAAAAATCTGTGAGATCATAGAAATCCGCGCGGGGAGCTCCATTGGTGAATAGTTACGATTTCCTTAGAAAATATTATTCAATTTGGCAATATGGCTTGTTTGGTGTAACTTTGTAGAAACTTTGCTTTACAGTATGCGTGCATTGCTCAACATATTGCTGGCCATGATGGTGACAGTTAGTTGCTTGGGAGCCCCCGTGCAACTGGCCGAGGCGTTGCCGGTTGACGCCACCTCACAGCAAGCCAAGAAGCAAACGGTGCCGCCACCGCCAGCCAAGGCCAAGGACGTGAAACCCGAAGTGCCGCAACCACACGACAAAGCACGAAGCAACGACAAGACAACAGAGAAACCCGCTGAAAACAAGGCCGAAAACAAAGTTGAGAACAAGGCCGAGAAACCCGCAGCACAGCAAGGCAACGTGACTAAGGTCACCACTGTGGATATGAGCTACGACGGCATCGACGTGTCACGACACCAGAAGACCATCGACTGGGACGTCATCGCCGCCGACAAGAAAGTGAAATACGTCTATGTAAAAGCCACAGAGGGCCAGACGTTTACCGACCCTAATTTCAGGCAAAACCTTGAAAACGCCCGCCGCGTGGGCATCAAGGTGGGCAGTTACCACTTCCTGCGCACAGGGTCGTCAATCCAGTCGCAATTTGAGAACTTCACCCGCGCGGTGAAGAAAAACGAGCAAGACCTCCTGCCACTGCTCGACGTGGAGGTGCGCCAAGGATGGAGCAACCAGCAGCTGCGCGACAGCGTGAAGCTGTTTTGCGACCTGCTCGAGAACCATTATGGCTGCAAGCCCATGATTTATACCAGCAGTTCATTCTTCAACAACATCCTGGGACGCCTATTTGCCGACTACCCCCTGTTCATCGCCCGCTATGCAGCCAACGAGCCCCGTCTCGACAACGGAGCCAACTGGACGCTGTGGCAGTTCAGCGACAAGGGGCGCATGCGCGGCATTGACCATGCTGTGGATTTGAGCCGCTTCAACAAGGGATGCACCATCAAGGACATTCTCATGAAGGACAGCAAGATGAGCCACCAGAAGCGACGCAACGCCGACGTGGTGGACAAATCGCGCGAGAAACCCGCGGCTGTCAACGTGAAGAAAGAAGCTCCCGCAATGTCGAAAGCACAGGAAAAAGAACTCAAGAAAAAGCAAGAAAAGGAACGCAAGGAGCGTGAGCGCGCCGAGAAACTGGCACAAGAAGAGGCCAAGAAACGCGAGGCCCAGGCTCAAAAGGAACAACGCGAGCGCGAGCAGCAAGAAGCCAAGGCACGCGCCGTGCGCAAACGTGTGACCAACAGCATCAGCGATGCCGAGGCAGCAAAACTTGCACGCGAGAAGGCCAAAGAGCTTGAAAAAGAGGCCAAAGAACGCGAGAAGGCCGAGAAACAGGCTGCCAAGGAGCGTGAGCGTGCCGAGAAGCAAGCGGCCAAAGAGCGCGAGCGCGAAGAAAAAGAGGCGCAGAAAAAGGTCGATAAACTCGTGAAAGAGGAAATAAAGAAACAAGAAAAAGCCGAAGAAGAAGCTGCGAAGGAAGAAGCCCGCCAGAAGGCTATCGCCGAGAAACGTGCACAAGCACAAGCCAAGGCGCAAGCCGAGCTCGAGGCCGAAGCACAAGCCGAGGCAGCAAAGAAAGCCAAGCAGCAGCAAAGGCAAGAACAAAAGTCGAAACTGCAGCGGCAGAAGGCAGCCAGCGACACATGCAAAACCCAGTCAACCGCCACTCCCACACGCAAACGCACCAACAAGAGTTCGGCCGACAACGACTGATTCCACACGCCGAGTGTAGCAAAACGACCTACCCCTAGCATGAATAAATCGGTTCACATATTGCTCCTCGTGGCACTGGCACTCGTCATTGCCGCCTGCAACAACGCCCCGCACAAGAACAAAGCATCAGGCCCCTACTCCGGCATCGACGTGTCGCGCCATCAGAAGGAGATAGACTGGACCAAGGTGGGCTGCGACTCGTGCGTCACGTTTGTTTACATCAAGGCGACCGAAGGCGCCACGATAGTCGATCCGCACTATGCCGCCAACGTGGCAGGCGCTCACAGCGAGGGCATCATGGTGGGCAGTTACCATTTCTTCTCCTCTACCTCGCCCGTCAAGGCACAGTTTGACAACTTCATGCGTGCGACACGCGGCCACAAGCAGGACCTTATCCCCATGATTGATGTGGAAAAACAAGGCAAATTCTCACGCTCGCAACTCATCGACAGCGTGGCGAAGCTCGCCCTGATGATGGAACAGCAATTCAAGCGCAAGCCCATGATTTACTCCACCATGGACTTCTACAACTCCTATCTGGCACCGCAATTCAACGCCTATCCCCTCTACATAGGCCGCTACTCCACCGCCAAGCCGCAACTCAAATGGGGCGGCAAATACACCATCTGGCAATACACCGAGCACGGCATCATCACCGGAATCAACAAGCATGTGGACCTGTGCACATTCAACGACGACAAGTCGCTCGAAGACATCTCGTTATAATTAATTGGTAATGTCCGGTTAAAGTTGCGAGAGTTGTACTAACTTCTCCAAACATTGTCAGTTACGACACTTTGGTATAACCGGGGCTTGGTATAGAATAAAAAAAAGAAAATGATTTTTTTAGTTTATATGGCCCACGCCAAGAACCGTGCCCGTGCCGCGACCAGCGAACCTTCCCTTAAAACGGAGGACTCCGCCCTCAAAATGATAATACACTATCTGTGAGGTAATTCCATTTTGCTTGCAGAGCAAGCTATTTTCTAAGCATGAAAATCAAAATAAAAATATTTTCTTTTTTTACCGGACGACAATAATAATTAATGCATCTTGACAAACAAGGCAACGGCCAGCGCCACAAGCACTAAAATCATCAAGCATCCGCTACAATTCAGCGAGCAGCTGTGAGTCTTCATCCCCTTGGTAAACTCGGGGGGAGCAGATGGTGCGTCGGGGTCATATTTATCAAGAAATCCGCCAGGCAGATTGGTGTTGTGCGGAATGAGGATTGTGCGCGGAGCGCCGCCGTTTTCGGGTCCCACGACACCATTTTCCTCAAGCTGTCGCATGATTTCCTGCGCCCGCTCAATGGGGATGTCGAAGTAGTGTGCAAGCATGACCGGTGTGATGGCGTTGCATGTGATGACATAGTCAACCGCAGCGTCATACAGCGGGTCGCGCGCGAAGCAGTCATCGGCGGGCTGCTCGGGGTCGTCATCGGCAAGATGAAGGCTGCCGTCGCTCATCGCCATGTAGGCATAGTCGCCCACAATCTCCAGGGCGCTGCCGCACTGCCCGCAAGCAACCTTATATTGCGCCGCAGCAAGTTCTTCTATGCTATATTCCAGCGGTTTCCCGCACTTGGGACAAGTGTATTTCATTGTGCAAGTATCTATTCTTTTGAGTGCAAAGATACAAAAATTGGGCCAAACATCGCACCACCACCGCATTGTATTTTACACAGCACCATGGAATCAACCACCAAAATCAAATTATTTGTCGGATTTCATCACTTTTATATGACTTTGCACTCTAAATAAACAACTTACAAGAATGGACAAATATATACCGAGATTGATAAACCGTCTGTTCAAGAACATACTTAAAATCGGGGTTGCTATTCATGTTGTATTTGTATTTTTGGGTCACACGACTGTCTCTATCAGAGTATGGGGGCCTATCTGCACTGGGGGACGGAGACCTGGCTGCTTGTTTTTGTTAAAGCAGAACGACACCATGTAACCCACGGGGCGATTAAAGTAGTCGAGATATTGCGCCAGTTGTTCCTCGCCACGGGTATTGTAGCTCTCGCCACGCCATATTTTCATCTCGACCACATATTCGTGACCATGATAATTGATAATGAGGTCGGTTCGGGTCTCATCGCGAGTCTGAGCCTCAACGTAATAATGACCATCTCCATTGAGAATGGGACGCAGGTAGAGCAAGAACTGCTTGCGGCCCTGATTCTCAACAAACTTGTAGTCCATCGTGCCATCCTGAGTGCGGAATATCTCGTTGAAGTGCTCAGCAAACTTGCTCAACAGCACCGGCATGTCCAATTCATCGCCTTTGACAAAGCCGGATTTATCGATTGACCCTTCAAGGTAAATCGACGAATTACGCTCCTCGGCCATGAACAGTTCATACAGAACAGTTTCCAGTATGCGATTTTGTAACTTCACATTACCGTTTTCCACAACAACGAAAGCGAACATCTCGCTTAACTGCATAAACTTCTCAAAAGGGTTGAACTTAATAAGTTGGCCATTAAACAATATGGCTTGCAGCAAGGCTTTTAGTTCCGGGAATTGCATCAGATTCTTTGACATGTCGTCAAAGAGAGTGTTGCGTTCGCTTATCAAAACCTTGTGTGCGTTGATAAATCCACCATGGCTCCAATCGCCTTGTTCATCCATGAGCATGCACAGGCGAGACACCAAGAACGGGTAACCGCTGGTGTATTCCCTGAGCCATTTAGCCACCAGTGCAGTGTCCATCCCGGTGTGGTGGTCACATTCATACTCATCGAGCATACCCTTGATGCCATCTTCCTGTAAACTCATGTCCACATTGAACGGTGCCGCGATATTCCACGGCGAGTTGTACTGGTGATCTTGTTCACCACGCATCTTCAGTTTAAGATTCTTTACATCATAAACACCAGCAAGAATCACCGACTGGAATGTGGGGGCAACGTTTCTCTTGAGGAACATGCTGCGCAACACACCCAGAAGTTTCAGAAATGTAGGATAATTACCAGCCTGGTCAACCTCGTCTATCATGAGGACGACAGGCTTAGAGTTGCGATGGCACACTTCACCCACAAACCTAATCAAGTCCTTGAAACTGCATTTCTCGCTATGTTCTGATTCAAAGGATTTAATATATTCCTCAGTCGCTTTATCAAGACTTTTAAGTTCTTTCCAAGCAAAACAGCTGGCGATGAGTTCCACAAAGGTTGCATACAATGTGTCCTCGTCCTTGAAACACGAATCAGAAAGTGACTCAAAACTGATGCTGAACACGCAATAGTAATCGCACAAGCGAGTCGCAACGCCTTCAAGCGTAGTCGTTTTGCCATATTGGCGACCGCGATTGATACAAAAGTAGTCGCCCTGGGCTATCATCTTGCGTATGATCTCCACCCGCTCGGTGATATCTACCATATAGTGTTCATTGGGACGGCAAGTGCCCGTGATGTTGAATCTTTTCATATTGATTTTAATTTACGGTTCTACCCAGTCGTTGTTTTGCTTTATCAAGGCGATGAGGCGGGGTATTGCTTCGGCTTCGGGGATGTTTTTCTCGACGCACTCTTTGTTCTTGTAGAGGGAGATGCGGCCGCGGGCAGCTCCCACGTAGCCATAGTCGGCATCGGCCATCTCGCCGGGACCATTCACCACACATCCCATCACGCCTATCTTGAGATGTGTGAGATGGGCTGTTGCCTCCTGCACACGCTTGACGGTGGTCTGCAAGTCAAACATAGTGCGTCCGCACGAGGGACATGAGATAAACTCCGTCTTGCTGGTGCGCAGACGCGCTGCCTGCAATGCGGCAAATGCAATTTTCACCACCTCTTCCTGGTCGGCATAGCGCGGTGCCTCGAGCCACACACCGTCGAGCAGTCCGCTCATGAGCACAGCACCCAGGTCGGCACCGGCCTTGACCTGCAGCCACTCGCTGTCCTGGTCGTCATAGGCCACGTGCATCACCGTGGGACAGTTGATGCCGGCATCGGCAAGCGCATGGAGCATGGCAAGCATGCTGCCGGGCACGTTTACGCTAGCAGGTGTGATGACAAGCACCGCCTGCGGGTCGTCGTTATATTGCTTGAGGCTATCGACGGGAGCGTCGGCGCTCACCTCAACGAAGTGCACGCTGTCGTGGCCTGTGATGCCATAGTAATCGGGGCGGATGTTGCCCTTGATGTCGCTTTCCTGGCACGAAGCGATGACCACCGGCACCTTGCCTGCACCTATGCGGCCATCGACCAGAGCGGTCTTGCGACGCTGGGGCATGAGAGCATCATAGCCTTCGCTCAACTTGCCCTGGATGGGGGCATGTCCCTTGCGCGATGTGATGTATTCAACCAACTTGTTGGCAACAGGCACCTCCACCTCGGGGTCCTCACTGAGCGAGACGCGTATGGTGTCGCCCAGGCCTTGTGCCATGAGCGTGCCTATGCCCACAGCGCTCTTCACGCGTCCGTCTTCGCCGAAACCAGCCTCGGTAACGCCCAGGTGCAGCGGGAAGTGCATGTCCTCCTTGTCCATAGCCTCCACCAGGCGTCGCACGGCCTCGACCATAACCACCACGTTGCTGGCTTTCATGGAGATAACCACCTCCATAAACCCTTGCTCAACGAAGACACGCAGGAATTCCATCACGCTCTCCACCATTCCGGCGGCAGTGTTGCCATAGCGGCTCATGATGCGGTCGCTGAGCGAGCCGTGGTTAACGCCCAGACGCACTGCGGTGCCATGCTCGCGACACAGGTCGATGAAAGGCACTAGGGTGTCGTGGATGCGTTGCAGCTCGGCCTGATACTCCTCGGGGGTGTATTCTAGGGTCTTGAACGTGCGGGCGGGATCGACGAAGTTGCCGGGGTTGATGCGCACCTTGTCGGTGAGCGCGGCTGCGGCAAATGCGGCACGGGGGTTGAAATGGATGTCGGCAACAAGAGGCACGTTACAGCCCTGCTTGCGCAGCAGGTTGCGTATCATGCCTATGCTCTCGGCCTGTCGCACGCCCTGGGCGGTGAGACGCACATAGTGTGCCCCGGCCTGGGCGATGCGTGTGCACTGCTCGGCGCTGCGTTCCACGTCGTCGGTGGCGGTGTTGGTCATCGACTGCACGCGCACGGGGAAGTCGCTTCCCAGCGGAGTGCCGCCCACGTTGACGCTCACGGTGGTGCGGCGGCTATAATTGAAGTAACTGCTATCAGTTTGTTTTGTAGTCATATTTCACTTGGGATAAATCTTGGTTGGCTTTTTCAATTTTCTCGCACAGCGATGCGCGGTGCTTCTCGATGGCAGCGGCGGCCTCGGGAACCGACGCGGCAAGGATCTGCGCAGCAAGAATGGCGGCATTGAGGGCTCCGTTCACGCCCACAGTTGCCACGGGGACACCAGGAGGCATCTGGATGATGCTGAGCATGGCGTCGAGCCCGTCGAGCATGCCCTTGATGGGCACGCCTATCACTGGCAGCGGAGTGCTGGCGGCAATCACGCCAGGCAATGCTGCAGCCATTCCTGCGGCTGCGATTATCACCTTGATGCCACGGCCCTCGGCCTGGCGGGCAAACTGCTCGACCTGCTGCGGGGTGCGGTGAGCCGAGAGAGCGTTCACCTCAAAGGGGATGTGGTTGTCGTCGAGCCATTTACAAGCCTTCTCCATTACCGGAAGGTCGCTTGTGCTACCCATGATGATGCTTACTAGTGGAGTCATATTTTTTTAAGTTATTAAGGACGGCACTGCGTGCCTTTAAGTTTTTAAGAATTATTATAATCCTTCTTCTCTATCACATTGCCGGCAGAGTCGGTGATGCACCATTGTGCGAGGTTGCGAGCAGCAGAAGAGATACTGACACCACATTTCGTCACTTTGCGACTACCAGCTTCATAAGGTATGGCATAACCCTTTTCATCAATCTGGGCAAGGGCATTCTCGACAGAGTCATCAACCTTCAGTTCGAGCACGAACACATCGGTCTCGGTTTTTATCACAACATCGGCACGTCCTAGTATGCTCTTGACTTCGGTATCGACAATCGAGTTAAGCATTGAGAATGCCATGTAAAACAAAAGCTTATAGAACGATTCGCGCTTTTCTTTATCATCCCATTCGTCTTTTGTGATGATGTCATAAGGAATCTTAGCAATATAGGTCCGCAGAGCATCCAATGCCGCCCCCAGATTGCCTTCGAACAAAGCCGATGCCATCTTTCGAACCAAGGCATTGCCGTCAGAAGTCGAGCGTCTTAATATCAAAGGCATCAAACCGCTCACCATTCCTTGCCTTACTTCCAGGTTGGGAAAATGCAAAGTGTAACTTCTGAACCTGGGGTCAAAAGCGTCGATGGTCAAATACCCGCTTTGATAGAGCAAAGGCAGTGGCGTCTCGGCATTCTCGCATGAGATGTTAAATTCATTCTCACCGACTTTCACTCCATCGCATTCCAACGCATCTTGCAACGTATAATGCTGGAGATGTTCAATCAAAGAAGTCATTGTGCCCGATTCAAACCAATAATGGCTAGTATTTCTGCCATCAAAAGCTCTGAGCACGCTGAATGGCGCATACACATCCTTGCTTCGGGGCGAGAAATGATAACCGTCGTAGTTCTTTTTCAGCAACGCGTAGGCTTCGCTGGTGGTGATTTCCAGATTCTCGGCATATTCCTCCACGCAAGGACGAAGCACGGTGTCAAGTTCTTCTTGCGTGATGCCACAAAGTCCGGAATAGTCATCATCCATTGATATCTGCCTGAGATTATTCAACTCAGAGAAGATGCTGAGTTGTGAAAACTTGGTCACACCAGCAATGAACACAAAACGAAGGTATTCGCCATCAAGTTTTACCGTTTGATAGAAGCCGCGGAGCATGTTGCGCAAACTATCAATAACCTCTCCGTTATAGAGATTACGCATCATGGGGGTATCATACTCGTCAATGATAACAACCACCTTTTGTTGCAGTGTGTCATGAATGTGACGAAGCAACTGATGAAAGCGTGTGCCAAACTCTTCGGCCTCCTTGACAACGCCATATTGCTTTTCGTATTTAGCAAGCATGTCGGAAAGCGCTTCACGGTATCCATCCAAGCTGGTGCAGTTGCGCATCATGCTCATGTCGAAATGAAGCACAGGATAGGATTTCCACTCCTTCTCCAGGGCCATTACCTTCAGCCCCTCAAAGAGTTCTTTTTGCCCCTGGAAGTAGGCCTTGAACGTGTTGCAAAGGAGAGATTTTCCGAATCGACGCGGACGAGCAAGAAAGACATACTTGTATTTGTCAACAAGATCATACATCATGTCGGTCTTGTCAACATACAAGAATCCCTTTTCCCTTATTTCCTTGAACTGGTCGTTATCGACAGGGTATTTATATTTACTCATTTTCATAACTAGAACGTGTAGCCGTTAGCCGAATAGTTTCATTGCAAGTGTGACGCATGTGAATCCGCTCACGAAGCCGAGGATTGCCTGCATCACGGTGTGGCATTTGAGGATAAGCCTTGCTGTGCCCAGGACGCCTGCCAGCAGTATCACTGCACACAGGAGCCATTTCATGGTGAACACGCCCAGGTTCATGGAGTGCAGCTGATAGACCAGAGCCACCACACCGCCTATGCCAGTGAGGTGGGCGCTGATTTTCCACTTGATGTTGACCAGCGCGGTGATGAGCAACGCCACAGTGCCTCCTGCGGCAAACATGGTGAACCACATGGGCGAATGCACGTGATTGAGATAGAACGTGGCAGCCGTGTAGCATGCCAGGGCGATGGCGTAGGGTATGTGCCGCTCGCTGGACTTGCCCAGCCTCTTGTCGCTGATGACGCCGAAGTGATGCAGCACACCGATGCCTATCATGGGCAGCACGCACGTGATACCCAGCATCACCATTATCACAGCCACTCGGTGGCCAGTGGGGTTAGTGCACAGGACCGATGCCCATAGCACAATGATGGCGCCATAGGTGGGCATGAGCAGCGGGGTCAGTATCGACGACACGAACCGTGCCAGGCCTGCTAATATCTTGTTTATACCAAATCGTGTTATCATATTTCTGTTTTTTGTTTCTGTTACACGAAAGTCTTGCGCAACGAGGCCTTGGGATAGTTCAGGCTCTCGGCGCGGTATTTGCCCACGGTGCGGCGTGCTAGCTGGTAGCCCATTGCGTTGAGTTTGATGGTGAGTTGCTCGTCGCTGAGCGGGTTGCGCTTGTCCTCGTTGTCGATGAGTTCCTGCAACGCAGCCATCACTTCCTTGTTTGCCACCTCGACCTCGGAGCCGTCGGGCAGTTTCTTGACGATACCCTCCGAGAAGAAGAACTTGAGCCTGACGTTGCCCCACGGCGTGGAGACATACTTGCCCGAGCAAGCTCTTGACAGAATGGACGAGTCACGTCCGGTGATGTCCTCCAGATCCTTGAGGTTCATGGGTTTCAATGCTGTGATGTCGCCATAACTCAAAAAATACTCGCGCTGGAAGTGGATGATGGCGCTGATTGTCTGCTTGAGTGTGGTTTGTCGCATCTTGAGAGCCTGTATCAAGGTTTTTGCCTTGTCGATATTCTTCACAAACTCGGCCTTGAGCTGCGCATCGTTTTTCGACAACTTGTCGCGCTTGTCGAAGTCGGCGAGCGCCTGCTCATAGCTATAGGAGACATGCAGCTCGGGCAGGGTGTTAGGTATTTCCACCTCGATGTTCCCTTCATCCACGCTGACCACAAACGTGGGCGTGACATGCATCGCCTTGTCGCCAGAGCCGGTGTTGTTGTAGGCACCTCCGGGCTTGGGATCAAGGTTCCTGATTTCCTTTTTCACCACCAGTTCTACCTCGGCCACGTCGATGTCCAGAGCCGCGGCCACGCGGTCAAGCCTATTGGCGATAATTTCGTCGCAGCACTCGCTCACCATGCGTGTTGCCAGCGGCGTGTAGGGAGTGTTGCGCTTGGCAAGCTGAATGAGCAGGCACTCCCTGATGTCGCGAGCCGCAATGCCCGCAGGCTCAAAGTCTTGCACCACTTTGAGCACATGCTCTATATCGTCTTCCTCAACGTAGATATCCTCTTGGGCCATCAGCTCGGCGATAATCTCGTAGCTATCACCGTTGAAGAACCCGTTGTCGTCAAGATTGCCCACGATGTGGCATGCGATGCGCTTCTGGTCGTCGTTGAGGTTGCTCATCGCTATCTGCTGCAGCAGGGTGTCAAACAGCGTGTCGTCGGCACGAGCCAGCACCCCAGCGCCTCGACCCGACGGGCTATAACCGTCGTCATCATTGTCGTCGTGGTCATAGTCATTATCAAAGCCGCTGCCGTCGCCATCATGTCCATAGCCGTCATCATTGGCGCTGCCTTCCCCATCGCCTTGCGTTGAGGACATTTCGTCGGCACGAGATGTCTCATCGACTTCAAGAGCAGGGTTATCCTCGGCCTCTTTGTGTATTAACTCGTTGGCCTCATCGTCGGACCCTGAAAGCAATTCGCTGGTCTTGACCATTACTTCTGCTATCCTGATGCGTTGTATCTGCTCAAGCCTTTGCTCGCCACGTTGAACATTCTTGTTGCCTTTTGCCATGATAGTGTGATTTAGGTGTTATCGTTTTTTATGTGATGTGTCGTTTTATTGGTAAATCTCGTTGAGTTGTTTAGCCAGCTGCATGCCAGCCATGTAGAGCTGCAAGTCGAGCACGGGGCGGAACTTGTAGGCAAACCTGTACTCAAAGCCGTAAGCAAAGCGACGGTTGTTGCGGTCGTCGGGCTGCACGTTCTTTGCAAGTTCGTCATAGACCTTGTAAATGTCGCTCGATGCCTGGTAGGTTTTCTTGATGCAAGTGAGCTCGTCCCATCCCATCACCTCGTCTCTCTGCGCAGCGAAGCGCAAGCACAGGTAGTCGCAGAACTCGGTGCTGGAGTAGTGGGTATATTCGATCATGTAGGTGTCCCACACGCTGTGCAGGTTGGCACCGCGTCCAAACCAGTAGAACCTAGCCTTGTTGCCGCCCAAGTCGTCGTGGTGCCCCATGTGCATGGGCTGGAACTCGTCGCCGGTGAGGTGCACAAGGAATTTGAGGGCATCGGCGTTGCCAGGTTCTCTCTTGAGCAGATTCACAAGGCTGTCCTTGGCGGCAAAGAGGTGGTATCCCTCCATAGTCTTGTTCTTGTAGAGTTTCTCAATGAACTTGTCGTTCTTGCCGCCGTCGATATCTTGGAAGTGCCATTTGTCCTGTCCCTTGTAGATGGTGTCGCTCTTGATGTCGTCGGCCCAGCACGAGAGCGCGACCATGGCACGCTCAAAGCCCAGAGTCTTGTCAACAGCCTCGCGAGCCGCGGGGGTAAGGTTGCGATAGGCCACGTCGGCCACAATGCGATGGCCCACAACATCCCAAGCAAGGGCGTTGAGAGAAACTAGCACACTTAAGAAACAGATAATCCTTTTCATATAAAGTCCAATTGGTGTTTAGTAAAATGCAAAGATACAAAATTTTTACGATAATTTCGTTGTTATTTTGCTAAATTACCGTGTAGAAGCTTCTAATAGAACTCCCTAGGCTCCCTAGAACTCTAACAGAGCATTAAAATATTACAGAAGCGAGCCAATGGTGCTGTGGGAAAAAGAAACTGACAAAGGTCGTGGCATGATATGAGCACGGGGTCCTTTGCCAGTAGTATCTATTGGTTCTATGCGTTACCTTCATCGTTGAACAAAAGCGTATTATCTCTTCCTTTCAACAAGAATAGCACCTTGTTTCCCTTTTTTGTCTCACTAATAAAAGGCATCTTCCTCAAATGGACTTTCATCTTGGAATCCGACCAGTCAAGAGCCAAAAGGCTAATTATGTCCTTACTTGATAATTCATGGTGATTAAGAAGCAATGCCTTGATTTTCTTCTCAAGGTCTTTCTTCTCTTTCTCCTCGGGAGTCATGAGTTCCTCGGCACTTAACTCGACCGTGTTGCCGTTAAAGTCGATGGGTATAGCCCCTTTCTGAATCAAGAGCATATTGGCTATCTGTTCATTCTCTTCAGGGAGTCGCACAAATATGTCTTGGGTGACTTTGTTTTCCTCTGCTTTTCTCTTGTTGCGGCGCAGCCCGTCAATCACTCCGTTCCATGTACCCCCGCTGCTATCGCTCTGTGCGACATATACCTCGTTAGCCATGCCATAGATAATGGGGTTTCGCCTCATTGCAAATTCCTTGGTCCAGGGTGCATTAGGGTGAAATGGGCTCACAATGAGAAGCCGACCTTGAGTAAGCTCTTTGTAATATTGCCTTATCTTGGAAGTAAAAGTAGTAATACCCTGCGGAAGGACGATGATGCTCTTTCCCCCGTTGTTGATGGCCGCATCCAGAGCTGTCTGGTCCACGCCACGGGCACCGCCGCTCACAACTACTTTCTCCTCGCTTGCACACCTCTTGCCCGTCAGCGTGGTAAATTGCAGCGACAGCGGGTTGGCGTTGCGTGAACCAACGATGGCTGTTGTCTTTTCGTTCATCAAATTCTTGTTGCCCTTGGCAAAAAGAACAGTAGGGGTTCCTGTACCCAAGTTACGCTTTAATGCCGCAGAATATTCAGAACTTGTGAACGGAATAATGTCATAACCCTGAGCGAGCAGATTCTCGGCCAAGAACGAATTAACACTCAAGTTATTCTTTGCTTCTTGCAAAGCACCGCGTTCGTCGACAGACAGGCCTACTAGGTCCCAAACACTCTCATCTTCAAAAAGTTGAAGAATGCTCATGTTGTTTGTAAAGCAATTAACGAAAATCTCGTTCTTTCTTTTTAGCGCTATTTTTTGGATGAAGGCATATGTCATCCAATATGTTAGTTCATTCATTGTGGTGTACCTCCTACTGTTTTTGCTATTACAACAGGCGTGACATACTTAGCCCCGCTTCTTGTTAATTCAGACGCTATTTCCTTGATTGTGGCGCCGCTGTCATATAAATCGTCTATTAATATAATATTTTTTTCACTTACATTGGCGGTAATGCTAAACGCGCCTTTTACATTTGCCTTCTTGGCCTCGGCATTCTGGGGAATCTTTTGTTCATCGGTCTCCCTGGTCTTATTTATTCCGTTTAGCACTGGAACCCCTATTGCAGATGCAAATCTGACTGCGAAATTCTTGACCAAGTCTCCCGAACGTGTGGGCGGGACATAAAGGACAAGGTCGTAATGTGACGTACTGAACTTTTGCCGGAAGGCCTTAACAGTTAAGTCCACGAGAAAGTCGGGGAAGTCGCCACCACCTTCATATTTAGACTGGTGAATTGCTTGGCCGACCTGTGACACGCCATAATAAGAGGCAGCGACACCGTTTGTAATGTGGGAGCGCTTCTCTAAATATGTGTTGAGCATGTCTTGTATTTTAGCTTGTTCCTCGGGAGAAAACTCGTTGAGCCGAACATCTCTCACGAAAGCTTCTACAAGTTCTTGTTTTTTGTATATCTCGAACACATCAGGATAGGGAATTTTAAGTGATAGCGATAATTTCGGCTTGTCGGGCAAGGTAATATACCTATGTATTGCCTCGCTCAGGGTTAATTCAGGGAAATTCGACTCCCTGAATTCCTGTAATTTCGTTAAGAGATAAGGATCGGGGCGAGATATTATCTTTGGAAGGTCAGTGTTGTCACAGTTGGTGTCACTGCACCCATCCTCGCTATCGAGGAATGAACACAAATACCTCATGCGTGGCGCAGTTGTAAAGACATAGTTCCTCATGCATTCCAACTCTTTGAGTTTGGCTTCGCGTAACTGCTCGTACTGCGTATAGTTAAACTCGGGCGCATCATATTGGTACTCATATCGTTTGACAGACCCATCTTGGACTTCCTTGATGATGTGCTGGTCTATAAGATCATATTTTATTGTCCTTATCTGTGTGGCCTTGAGGTTACATTTTATTTTGAGTTCCTTTTCGGATAGGAATTCGTTCTTCAAGGCCTGTATGACCATGCGATACTTTTTCTCTGAAGGGCGCGCGCCGTCAATAAACGAGAGCGGAAGGTGCATGTCCATATCTGTGCCGTCACTTGCTTTACTCTGGTTGTAAAACAAGATGATAATTGATGGTTTACCATCGCGTCCGGCGCGACCTATTTCTTGATAGTAGTGGACAGGAGAAACCGGCATCTGCGTGTGAATGACAAACCTGATGTCGGACTTATCAACGCCCATCCCCAGTGCATTGGTCGAGACGATGCATTTCCATTTATTTTCCATTAGACCTTGTTCTATCCCCTTTCTGTCATCGGCCTCAAGTCCAGCATTATACTCCACGGCATTTATGCCGACACACTTCAACCACTTGGTGTAAGTCTCGGTATCAACCCTGGTGCCCGAATAGACTAGTCCTGTGCCAGGCAACTTGTTGAGGTTTTGGGCCAGCCACAACATCTTTTCATCCTCCGACTGCACCTTCACCACATATAGTTTGAAATTGGGTCGTACGAGCGAACCCCTAATCTTTGTGAGTTTACCGCCAATCTGCTTTTCAATATCGGCTTGAACCCTTAAGGTTGCTGTCGCAGTCGTGGCAAGGACAGGCAAGTGCACAGGAAGCATTCTCACAAGGTTAACGATGCGTCTGAATGCGGGCCTGAAGTCATGTCCCCACGTGGAAATCGTGTGTGCTTCATCAATAACAATCATCGACAACTTCATTTGCAGGGCGGCTTCCATCCACCTTGCGTCTTCTTGTCTTTCGGGAGCAATATAGAGGATTTTGATTTCACCTTTTAACGCACGTTCAAGAACATTTTCATTCTCTTCAGGGCTTTGCTCCGAGTTTATATAAGCCGCGTTTATACCTTTTTTTACAAGGTTGTTCACTTGATCGCGCATCAAGGCAATGAGGGGAGAAAACACAACGGTAACCCCAGGGAATTGAATCGCTGGAAACTGGTAGCATAGGGATTTGCCGAATCCAGTGCGTTCAACCATCAATATTCTCTCTCCGTTCATGATACGGGAAATGGCTTCCCATTGTTCGTCGTAGAAATGTTCAATACCGAATACGCGTTTTAGTTTATATTCTGCAAGATTCCTGTCCATTGTGAAGGATATGTGCGGGTAAATCAAAAATGGTTTTATATTGTTTTGCAAAAATACAAAAAACATTTTAATTACACTACAATTTTCAAAAAAAGAGATAATCGCTTTCCCGAATCAGTTTAATTGCCTTATCTCTATTTGTACACGTGTTAAAGTTTATCACCACATGGGCGTGTCAGAGATGTGTCTTGTTGTCAAAGCGACAATAACCCGTTGTTGTGAATTTTACAATAAGTAGTTGTTGTTAGTGATACAATATAGTAGTTGGTTGATGAATAATGTTTTAACTGAATAAAATTTTTTCTTATTTTTTTCTTGCATGTTTCAATTTGTTGATATAAATTTGCCATTGAAAAATCAAAAAATACATAATTTTTTAAAGACTATGAATCCTAACGCATTAAGCAAACTCGGTTTGGCAGTGAACCACATCTCGGTGGATTGTGTTGTGCTCGGCCTCTCCGACAGCACATTGTATGTGCTCCTCATCAAGCGAGGCGTAGATGAGAAGGGAAATACCATTTATGACTATAAGTTGCCCGGTGGATTAATCTATACCGATGAGGATCTGGACGACGCGGCGTCGCGTGTACTCCAAGAGCTCACCGGCGTGCGCAACCTGCACATGATGCAGTTCAAGGCATTCGGTTCACGCGACCGCATCTCCGAGCGCGACGCACAGTGGCTGCAAGAGTCTCTCGACGACAACGTGAAGGCGCTGGTGACCATCGGCTACGTGGCCCTGGGACGCATAGGCCGCAAGCTCAACCTGCACAACGCCGGCAACGAGGTGTGCTGGGTGCCTGTGAACGAAGCGCTCAAGATGGATCTCGCATTTGACCACAAGACTATCATCACCGAGGCTCTGAAGGCAGTGCGCCACAACGCTGATGCCGATCCCGCCGTGCTCTACACGCTGCTTCCCGCAAAGTTCACCGCACTGCAGCTGCGCATGCTCTATGAATTCATATATAATAAGGATATCGACGTGCGCAACTTCAAGAAGAAGATGATGCAGCTGGCCTACATCGAGCCGCTCAACGAGTATGAGCAGGGTGTGGCTCACCGCGCTGCACGCTATTACCGCTTCAACCGCGTGAAATACAAGAAGTCTCGCCGCGGAACGGAGTAATCTCTGACGAAACGCTGCGCTACGAAAGACGAAAGACGAAAATGCTGGCGCATTTTTACGAAAAACTCGATATATCGATTACTCAATTAAACTTTTAAACCTTTAAACTCTTAAACTTTTACAAAACGATGTATTTATTAGGATATGACATAGGCAGTTCGTCGGTCAAGGCCAGTCTGGTCGAGGCTGCGAGCGGCCGTTGCGTTGCCCAGGCGTTCTACCCGGGCGACGAAGCCCCCATCATCGCCGTCAAGCCCGGCTGGGCCGAGCAAGACCCCGAGAGCTGGTGGCAATATCTCACGCTCGCCACTCGCGACGTGATGGAACAGAGCCATGTGGACAAGAACGACATCAAGGCGATAGGCATCTCATGGCAGATGCACGGGCTGGTGTGCGTTGACAAAGACCTTAACGTGCTGCGCCACAGCATCATCTGGTGCGACTCACGCGCAGTCCCCTACGGCAACGCCGCATTCAACGCCCTGGGCGAGGAATACTGCCTGAGCCACCTGCTCAACTCTCCCGGCAACTTCACCGCTGCCAAACTAGCATGGGTCAAGGAGAACGAGCCCGAACTCTACAATCGCATCTACAAGATCATGCTCCCCGGCGACTACATCGCCATGAAGTTGAGCGGCGAGTGCGGCGTGACCATCGAGGGTCTGAGCGAGGGCATGTTCTGGGACTTCAAGAACAACTGCGTGTCTAGGGAACTCATGGAGCACTTTGGCTTCGACGAGTCGTTCATCCCCGAAATAGTTCCCACCTTCGGGGTTCAGTGCCGCGTGAATGCGGCAGCGGCAGCCCATCTGGGACTTGCCGAGGGCACCCCTGTCACCTATCGTGCTGGCGACCAGCCCAACAATGCATTGTCACTCAACGTGTTCAACCCCGGTGAAATCGCATCTACCGCAGGCACATCGGGCGTGGTGTATGGCGTGCTTGGCGAGGTAAACTATGACCCCAAGTCACGTGTCAACACATTTGCCCACGTCAATTACACCCCCGAGCTCACCCGCCTGGGCGTGCTGCTGTGCATCAACGGCACCGGTATCCTCAACTCATGGATGCGCCGCGTGTGTGGCATCGACCTCAACTATGTGCAGATGAACGAACTAGCATCCCAGGTGCCCATCGGCAGCGAGGGTGTTACGATACTCCCCTTTGGCAACGGAGCCGAGCGCATGCTGGAGAACCGCAGCAGCGCATGCAACATCAGCGGCGTTGACTTCAACCAGCATGGCCGCGGGCACCTCATGCGTGCCGCACAGGAGGGCATCGTGTTCTCGTTTATGCATGGTATCGAAATCATGAAGGGCATGGGCATGGACGTGCAACGCATACGCGCCGGCCACGCCAACATGTTCCTGAGCCCCATTTTCCGCGAGACACTCGCCGGTGTGGCGGGAGTTCCCATCGAGCTTTACAACACCGACGGTGCAGCCGGAGCAGCCAAGGGCGCGGGCATGGGTGCTGGCATCTACAAGGACAACGATGAGGCATTCGGCACACTGGAGAAGATGGCAACCATCGAGCCAGTTGCTGCTCACGCCGAGCAGTATGCCGAGGCTTACGCCCGCTGGACAGCCCGCCTCGACAAGGAGATGTAGTATCTTCCTAATCCTAGAAAATCTGGAACCATTAAGAAAATAAAACAAACAACATAATTAACGACTTAAAACATTAACAAAAATGGCTAACAAAGAATTTTTCCCTGGTATTGGTAAAATTAAATTCGAAGGTAAAGAGAGCAAGAACCCCCTGGCATATCGTTACTACGATGCCGAGAAGGTGGTCCTCGGCAAGAAGATGAAAGACTGGTTCAAGTTTGCGATGGCTTGGTGGCACACATTGTGCGCCGAGGGTGCCGACCAGTTTGGCCCCGGCACAAAGTCTTTCCCCTGGAACACAGCAGAGTGCCCCATGCAGGCTGCCAAGGACAAGGTTGACGCAGGCTTCGAGTTCATGACCAAGATGGGTATCGAATACTTCTGCTTCCACGATGTGGACCTCGTTGAAGAGGCTGCTACCGTTGAGGAGTATGAGGCACGCATGAAAGAAATCGTGGCTTACATCAAGGAGAAGATGCAGGAAACCGGCATCAAGAACCTGTGGGGTACAGCTAACGTATTCGGCAACAAGCGCTACATGAACGGCGCTGCTACCAACCCCGACTTTGATGTTGTGGCTCGTGCTTCCGTTCAAATCAAGAACGCTATCGACGCTACTATCGAGCTGGGCGGCACATCATACGTGTTCTGGGGCGGCCGCGAGGGCTACATGACCCTGTTGAACACCGACCAGAAGCGTGAGAAAGAGCACCTGGCAACTATGCTCACCATGGCTCGCGACTACGCTCGCGCTAAGGGTTTCAAGGGTACATTCCTCATCGAGCCCAAGCCCATGGAGCCCACTAAGCACCAGTATGACGTGGACACAGAGACCGTTATCGGCTTCCTCAAGGCTCACGGCCTGGACAAAGACTTCAAGGTGAACATCGAGGTTAACCACGCAACACTCGCCGGCCACACCTTCGAGCACGAGCTCGCTTGCGCCGTTGACGCTGGCATGCTAGGCAGCATCGACGCTAACCGCGGCGACTACCAGAACGGCTGGGACACTGACCAGTTCCCCATCGACAACTTCGACCTCACTCAGGCTATGCTCGAAATCATCCGCAACGGTGGTTTCCAGGACGGCGGTACAAACTTCGACGCAAAGACACGCCGCAACAGCACCGACCTTGAGGACATCTTCATCGCTCACATCGCTGCTATGGACGCAATGGCACGCGCGCTCGAGAGCGCAGCTGCAGTGCTCGAGGAGTCTCCCCTCCCCCAGATGAAGAAGGACCGCTATGCTTCGTTCGACGCAGGCATGGGCAAGGACTTCGAGGACGGCAAGCTCACACTGGAGCAGGTTTACGAGTATGGCAAGCAGGTGGGCGAGCCCAAGCAGACCAGCGGCAAGCAGGAACTGTGCGAGGCTATCCTCAACATGTATGTATAAATTAACTGACTGATAAACGTCTGGGTACCCGGCTTGGGCTGGGTACCTGGATTTATTGCATAATAACTAAAACTATGGCAAATCAAGAAAAAGGCAGCAAAGCCTATTTGTTTTCGATTGTACTCGTAGCCGTGCTGGGCGGTTTGCTCTTCGGTTACGACACCGCAGTGATTTCAGGAGCCGAGAAGGGTCTTCAGGCATTCTTCCTAGGTTCAACAGATTTCCAATACACCGATTTTTGGCATGGTTTCACATGCTCTAGCGCCCTGATTGGCTGCATCATCGGTAGTGCGTTGAGCGGCGTGTTTGCTCAGGGTCAGGGGCGCAAGCGCTCGCTGTGCATCGCCGGTGTGTTCTTCTTCCTGAGTGCGCTAGGCTCTTATCTTCCCGAGTTCATGCTCTTTGAAAAGGGAGAGGCCAGCTTTAACCTGCTCATCGTGTTCAACTGCTACCGTATCCTGGGTGGCGTGGGAGTGGGTCTGGCAAGTGCCATCTGCCCCATGTACATTGCCGAAGTTGCTCCTAGCAACATGCGCGGCACGCTCGTGTCGTGGAACCAGTTTGCCATCATCTTTGGCCAGCTGGTGGTTTATTTCGTTAACTTCGTAATCCTGGGCGAGCACACCAACCCCGTTATCGAGGAAGTTGCCGGAGGCATGCACAAGGTGGTTGACGCTTGTACAGCCCACGACGTGTGCAACTGGACCGTATCTGACGGTTGGCGCTACATGTTCTTGAGCGAGGCTGTTCCCGCTGGTCTGTTTGCATTCCTCGTTTGCTTCGTTCCCGAGACACCCCGCTATCTGGTGATGACAGGTCATGAGAAGTCGGCACTGAACGTGCTGGGCAAGATCAACGGCGTGGAGAAGGCCAAGGAAATCCTTGCCGAGATCAAGGCCACCACAACCGAGAAGACCGAGAAGCTGTTCACCTACGGTGTTATGGTTATCTTCATCGGCATCATGCTGAGCGTGTTCCAGCAGGCAATCGGTATCAACGCCGTGCTCTACTACGCACCCCGCATCTATAGCGACATGGGGCTTAGCGACCCCATGGTGGTTACCGTGTTCACCGGAGTCATCAACCTTACTCTCACCGTCGTTGCCATCGCAACCGTAGAGAAGCTGGGCCGCAAGCCGTTGCTCATCGTCGGTTCGCTGGGTATGGCTGTCGGTGCATTTGGCGTTGCCGTGACCTTTGGCAATCCCGCTATGAGCGCGCTGTGCATGGCTAGCATCATGATTTACAGCGCTTGCTTCATGTTCTCTTGGGGTCCCATCTGCTGGGTACTCATCAGCGAGATTTTCCCCAACACCGTGCGTGGTGCTGCAGTTGCTATCGCAGTAGCATTCCAGTGGATTTTCAACTTCATCGTGAGCTCATCGTTCGTGCCCATGTTCAACATGCACCTCACCGAGGGCGACGACTTCGGCCACTGGTTCACCTACGGCATGTATGGCGTGATTTGCGTCATCGCAGCCATCTTCGTGTGGAAGCTTGTCCCCGAGACCAAGGGCAAGACCCTCGAAGACATGAACAACCTGTGGAAAAAGAAATAATCACTATTACTATCTCCCGGATAGCCCGGCAATTCCGGAAAATCCGGGAGAATAATCTAAAACTAGATAAAAAGAACCGTCCCTATTATCTATTTTTGGAAGAAAAATCTTTATTTATGACTAAACGACTATTTTCAATACTGGCTGCCGCATTGTTGTGCACAGTGTGCGCAGTGGCGCAGGACAAGACCGTGATCAAGGTAGAAACCACTGGCGTGCAGCTCGTGTTCAAGGTGGGCGACAACGGCCGCCTGTACCAGAGCTACCTGGGCAAACCCCTCACTCACGACAGCGACCTGCATCACCTGCCCCGTGGCATCGAGGCATACCTGACCCACGGCATGGAAGACTACTTCGAGCCCGCTCTGCACGTGGAGCATAGCGACCACAACAGCACCTGCGAACTCAAATATCAGTCGCACAGCGTGACTACCCAGGCCGACGGCGCTCAACACACCGTCATCACCCTGGCCGACGACATCTATCCCACAACGGTGAAGATGCACTTCATCGCCTACAAGGACCAGGACATCATCGTGACCAATACCGAGATTATCAACGGCGAGAAGAAACCCGTGGTGCTCCACAAGTTTGCTTCTAGCCTGCTCAACATCAACCGCAGCCGCTACTTCCTCACCGAGTATCACGGTGACTGGGCTGCCGAGGTTGCTATGAGCGAGACCGAGCTCAACTTCGGCAAAAAGGTGCTCGACACCAAGCTGGGCAGCCGCGCCAGCATGTTCATTCCCTCGTTCTTCCAGCTGAGCCTCGACGCTCCTGCTACCGAGAACGCGGGCAATGTGCTCGTGGGCACACTGGCGTGGACCGGTAACTACCAGTTCACATTTGAGGTTGACAACAACGGCGTGCTGCGTCTGCTCTCGGGCATCAACCCCTATTTCTCTGAATACACCCTCAAGGCAGGCGAAACATTCACCACCCCCGACTTCATCTTCACCTTGAGCGACAGCGGCCGCGGCAAGGCTGCCCGCAACTTCCACAACTGGGCACGCAACTACCGTCTCAAAGACGGCAAGGGCACCCGCATGACGCTGCTCAACAACTGGGAGGCTACCTACTTCGACTTCAACGAGGAGAAGCTCGCCGGACTCATGGGCGAGGCCAAGAAACTGGGCGTGGACATGTTCCTGCTCGACGACGGATGGTTTGGCAACAAGTATCCGCGCAGCAGCGACCACCAGGGTCTGGGCGACTGGGACGAGACCAAGGACAAACTCCCCAACAAGATTGGCTACCTGTGCAAGACAGCCAAGGAGAAGGGCGTGAAGTTCGGCATCTGGATTGAGCCCGAGATGGTTAACCCCAAGAGCGAACTCTATGAGAAGCACCCCGACTGGGTGATCCACCTGCCCAACCGCAAGGAGTATTACTTCCGCAACCAGCTGGTGCTCGACTTGAGCAATCCCCAGGTGCAGGAACATGTGTTCGGCGTGGTTGACCGCATCCTCACCGAGAACCCCGAAGTGGCGTTCTTCAAGTGGGACTGCAACTCACCCATCACCAACATCTGGTCAAACTACCTCAAGGACAAGCAGACTCACCTCTACATCGACTATGTGCGCGGCCTGTACAAAGTGCTCGACCGCATCAAGGCCAAATATCCTAACGTGCCCATGATGCTCTGCTCGGGCGGCAGCGGCCGCATCGACTATGAGGCACTCGAATACTTCACCGAGTTCTGGCCCAGCGACAACACCGATCCCGTGGAGCGCCTCTACATCCAGTGGGGCTACAGCAGCGTGTATCCCGTCAAGGCACAGTGCGCTCACGTGACCACATGGAACAAAGAGAGCGACATCAAGTTCCGCGTGGACGTGGCTAGCATGGCAAAACTGGGATTCGACATCAAGTTCTCTGACATGAGCAAGGACGATGCCGAGTTCTGCCGCAACGCTGTGACCAACTACAACCGCATGAAGCCCGTGATCCTCGACGGCGACCAGTATCGCCTTGTATCGCCCTACGAGGGCCGTCACGCGAGCACAATGTTTGTGAGCGAGGACAAGAGCAAGGCTGTTGTGTTTGCCTTCGACGTCAACCCCCGCTATCGCGAGCACCTGCTGCCCGTGAAGTTGCAGGGACTGGATCCCAACCGCCAGTACAAAGTGAAGGAGACCAACGAGCGCGGTAACAACTATTGGTTCAACGGCCGCACCTACTCGGGCGAGTACCTGATGACCGTGGGCCTCGACCTGTTCTCGACCCGCCGCGGCCTCACCAGCCACATTCTCGAGCTCGAGTAAAAGACACAATATTTTGAATCATTGTTGTCCGGTAAAAAAAGAAAATATTTTTATTTTGATTTTTATGCTTAGAAAATAGCTTGCTCTGCATGGCGTGAGCCATATAAACTAAAAAATCATTTTCTTTTTATTCTATACCAAGCCCCGGTTATACCAAAGTATCGTAACTAGCAGTGTTTGGGGGGAGTTAGAACAACTCTCCTGATTTTAACCGGACAGCAATAATTTTGAATCATAAGAGATTGCGCCGTGTCAAACGTCGGCGCAATCTCTTTTTTGTGCCAATTACTGCAAATTGTTGCAGCAATACATATCCGTCAGGACATTCTTTCCGTGCAGGCTCTTGGAGTTTGGCCCCTGCGTGCCTACATGGTTATCAAAAGTACTGTCCTGCGGACAGAATGCAATTTTGATGCGGTTACCTTGTTAACATTAGGGTTTTTCTTGCATTTATGCGAAAAAATGAGTAATTTTGTAGTTTGGAAAAAAACCGCAAAAACATAATACAGAATTTACATGAAGGTTAAATTACATCGCGAAGGTCAAAATATAATACTCGTAGTCCTGTTTATCCTTGTCGTGGTCAACGCTGCGGCACTCTATTTCATTGACTACAAGCCAGTACCCATCACGTTTATCGTGCTATCGGTAATCTTGTTTGCGCTTGTGCTCAACTTCTTCAGGCTCCCTCGTCGCCACTTCAAGGGCGAGAACGACGGCACCGTGGTGGTATCTAGCGTGGATGGCACCGTGGTTGCACTGGAAGAGGTGTATGAGGACGAGTACCTGCACCGCAACGTGATACAGCTCTCGGTGTTCATGACCGTGTTTAACGTGCATGCCAACTGGGTGCCCGTGGCTGGCGACGTGAAATATGTGAAGCACCACTCGGGACGCTTCCTGGCAGCCAACCTGCCCAAGTCGAGCACCGACAACGAGCGCTCAACCATCGTGATCAAGACTCCGCAAGGCGAGGATATCCTCGTGCGCCAGATTGCTGGTGCAGTGGCTAGACGCATCGTCACCTATGTGGAAGCGGGCGAGAAAGTAAATCTCGACGATTTCATCGGCTTCATCAAGTTTGGCTCGCGAGTGGATATCTACCTGCCGCTCGACACCGAGATCATGGTGAAACTGGGCGATAAGACCTGGGGCGGAGAGACACAAATCGCACGACTCAAGAAATAAAGCAATCCCCTTGGCCAAAAGGGCAAAAGAAACATAATATTTTTAGGAAGATAAGCAAATCAATGAACGCAATAAAGAACAATATACCCAACGCAATCACTAGCCTGAACCTGCTGTGCGGCGCTATGGCGATAGTGATGTCGTTCAGCGGCAAGCAGGAAATAGCATGGGGGCTGAACGGTTTCGAGATGGCATACGCGCTGATTGCGCTGGCTGCCGTTGCCGATTTTTTCGACGGTTTCTCGGCACGCCTGCTGCACGCAGTGAGCAACATAGGCGCTGAACTCGACTCGTTGAGCGACCTGGTGAGCTTCGGCCTGGCACCAGCCATGGTGCTTCTCAACATGATGCGCGGCTACGACGAGCCGTGGTGGTGCTACGTGGCGCTGCTGCTGGGAGTATTCGGCGCAGTGCGCCTGGCACGATTCAACGTGGACACTAACCAAACCACAACCTTCACCGGCCTGCCCATACCTGCCAACGCCATTTTCTGGATTGGCTACACCGCATGGTATGCCGAGCACCAGATGCCCGTGTGGGCTGTTGCGATTGCTGTGGTGGCGCTGTCTTATCTCATGGTGTGCCCGCTGCGCATGTTCTCGCTGAAACTGCACAGCATGAGCGTGAAAGAAAACTGGGCACAATATTTGCTTATTCTATCAACAGTAGCACTCGTAGCCACGCTGGGATTGCCCGGACTGGCCGTGATGATTGCGCTATATGTAATCATTTCTATTGTTAAACACGAAAAGTAAAAAGAAAGCATGCATCTGTTGATATTTTTTGCAATCTTGCTGTTGCTGTTGATTGCTTACCCGCTTGTGAAGATATTCCTTTTTGCCCGCAAAGTGCGCAAGGGAATACGCAAGGTGAAAGAAGACGTCAACAAGCAATATGAACAGCAACACGCCGACTCATCGTCAAAGCACGGCAACACCAAGGTGTTCAGCGACGAGGGCGTGGACGTGGAATATGAACGCGTGGACGGCCCGCGCAAGCAGATCGAAAGCCCCACACGCGTGGAGACCGAAGAGCAAGTGACCGACGTGGAATATGAGAAGGTCTAGTTCTTCCTAGGCTTTGGACTCCCACAGAGGCACAGAGGACACAGAGATTATTTTACTTCATAAGTTTAAATAATTTCTTCTTTTTATCTTGCTCTTAATAGTTTGTCGCACATTTCTTTTTAATTATTTACAAGTTTCGCATGTTGTTAAAATATCATCTAACATCGGTAAGTCGCGTACTTTCAGCACGCCATCCCTTTGTTTTCTTTAACCGAGGGTTACGTTCGCTACGCTCACTTCACCCCTGGTTATCGATAGTCGCACAAGATGCGACCACGCACCTATCGGTGCGATTAATACTTTATTTATATGCAGAGACAGTAAATTACAGCTTGCGAAACTTAAATAATTATTCTAATTATTTTAATTTCTTTCAGTTATAATAAATTGAACCCGTGTAATCTGTCGAGATTCGCGCGAGTAGTTTTAAAATATTTTGTTTTGTTAATACAGATGTGCACATTTCTAGCACACCAGCGTGGTAACTTTGCAGCGTGAAAGAAAAAATAATGCCTCTTGCAGTTGCCAGATGTGTATTATTTGAGTAAATTTGTAAACCGAAAAAAACAATTAAAACAAGACATAAAATGGAAGATAACGAAATGAGAAACGAGGCTATGGAACAGCCCAAGCAGCCGCAGCGTGCAGCTGTGTCGCCCGAGAAGTTAAAAGCCCTCCAGGTAGCGATGGACAAGATCGACAAGACCTATGGCAAGGGTTCAATCATGAAGATGGGTGACGACCACATCGAGAATATCGACGTGATCCCCACAGGTTCGATAGGCCTTGACTGGGCCCTGGGCGTGGGCGGATATCCCCGCGGCCGCATCATCGAGATCTACGGTCCCGAGTCATCAGGTAAGACCACCCTCGCCATCCATGCTATTGCCGAGGCACAGAAACGCGGCGGCATCGCAGCCATCATCGACGCAGAGCACGCGTTCGACCGCTTCTATGCCGAGAGCCTGGGCGTTGACGTGAACAACCTGTGGATTTCGCAGCCCGACAACGGCGAGCAGGCACTTGAAATCGCCGATCAGCTCATCCGTTCATCGGCAATCGACGTGATCGTCATCGACTCTGTCGCAGCCCTCACCCCCAAGGCCGAAATCGAAGGCGAGATGGGCGAGAGCAAGATGGGTTTGCAGGCTCGCCTCATGAGCCAGGCTCTGCGCAAGCTCACTGCCACCATCAGTAAGACCAACACCTGCTGCATCTTCATCAACCAGTTGCGCGACAAGCTGGGCGTGCTCTTCGGCAACCCCGAGACCACAACCGGCGGCAACGCTCTCAAGTTCTACTCTAGCGTGCGCATCGACATACGCCGCATAGGCCAGATCAAGGACGGCGAGCAAGTGCTGGGTGCTCTCACACGCGTGAAAGTGGTGAAGAACAAGGTTGCTCCCCCCTTCCGCAAGACCGAGTTCGAAATCCTCTTTGGCCAGGGCATCAGCAAGGTGGGCGAGATCCTCGACCTGGGCGTGCAGTATGGCATCGTGAAGAAGAGCGGCGCATGGTACTCCTATGAGGGCACCAAGCTGGGTCAGGGACGCGACGCTGCCAAGCAGATGGTTGCCGACAACCCCGAACTCGCCGAAGAACTCGAAGCAAAGATCATGGAAGCATTGAAGGGATAATTATATCACCTAACAATACGCGAGGCAGATGCATAACAAAGCACCTGCCTCGTTTTTTTATTACACATACCTGCTTGTTATAGCGCACCATATAGTACTTGTGTATAGTTCCAAAAGACACCCCGCGCGGATCTCACGGATCTCGAAGATATTATAATTGAATAT
>JAGHSP010000093.1 GCA_018065815.1 Candidatus Sodaliphilus limicaballi
GATAGCATGTTTCTTGAAAAAAAGTTCAAAGAAATAATTCCTTTGCTTATTGACAGTATTGATACAGAAGAGGTCGATATTTGCATAAAATATAAAGATCCCATGATTTCAGACTTGAGGCCCTATTATTATCCTCGTGGTATAAAATATATTAACTCAATTTATTTTTTACTTCGAGCTGATTTGGTTTTACTTGAGGAGATATTAATGAATTTCGATGTTAACGATTTTACTCATAAAGTGCAAACATCAGGATTGTTGGCAAAAGATTCTAAAGGCACCCTTATTTGTAATGATTTGAAACATGATGATTTGAAAATAATTAAAAATGCATATTTGTCTTGGTGGAATAGAAACAAACAAAATTCGGTGACTAAAATTAGAGAAGACGTCTTGTTGGGAAAGGAACTAATACTTTCACCACCTTACTTTTGGATAACAGGACTGAATTCTTTGAACATTAGTGATTATTGATTGTTGTAGAAATCATTTAAAAAAATCAATCTGCGGAATCTGCGTGAGGCCTCTGTGCCTTCTATGTTGAGATAAACATGAAGATGAAATGAAAGGAAAAACGTTATATGTGAGCGACATGGACGGCACGCTCATGGGCAGCGACAGCCGTGTGTCGAAGGCGACAGCCGCCATCCTCAACCGCCTCATCGACGAGCGCGGACTGCTATTCACCGTGGCCACAGCACGCACTCCCGCCACTGTGGTGCCGCTCATGAGCGAGGTAAAGACCACGCTCCCCTACATCGTGCTGGCAGGAGCCGCCATGTGGGATGCACAGCAAGGCACCTTTGTCGATGTGCAGTCAATTCCGCACGACACCGTGCGCGACATCTCGGCAATTTTTGAAAAACACGGTCTCCATCCGTTTATCTACCGCCAGCATGGCAACATGATCCACGCCCACCACTGCGGCGCGATGTCGCAGCAAGAAGAAGGCTTTGTGAAAGAACGCCTGAACACCCCGTTTAAACGGTTCTTTCTGGACAATTCCCACTACGCGACAAGCGACGACCAGGCCATGCTCATCTTCTCGATGAACGACTACGCCACGCTCGAACGCATCTACAACGAAGTGCGCGCCACCGTGGACTGTTCGCCCATGTTCTACCACGACATCTTCGACCCCAGCGTGGGACTGCTCGAAATCTATACCAGCGGATGCACCAAAGCCGGCGCAATACGCCGCCTGGCGCAGCGAATAAATGCCGATAAAATCGTAGCATTCGGCGACAACCGCAACGACATAGCCATGCTCCAGGCCGCCGATCACGCCGTGGCAGTAGAGAACGCATTCCCCGAGGTAAAAGCCGTGGCACACGAAGTCATAGGCCCCAACACCGCCGACTCTGTAGCCCACTACATCGAGACCTCATAAGCGTGCCAGAGCCACGCTACAGAGCGAAGCCCTCCGTTATGAATTCCTGTTGATGAGTTTTCCCATGTCCCAAGTAAGGAACTCCTCAACAGGAATGCCGCCAGAGCCCACAACGAATGAGTATGTGGGAGAAAATTTGGTTCGGAATACAGAAAGCCCCACGTTGGTTGTGCGACGCCCGCTTTTCACTTCAATGGCAATGAGCTGGCGATTGCCGGCGATTACAAAATCCACTTCGTTGTTTCGCTCACGCCAGTAAAAGACTTTGTAATCATATTCCTGCGCCTGATTGAGCAGGTGTGCTCCCACAGCACTCTCAACCCATCGCCCCCATGTGCGGGCATCATTGCTCGCCCTTTTGTAATTCATGCCCGATAAAGCTGAGAGTAAAGCGGTGTTATATACCAGTAACTTGGGCACAGAGTTATACTTGCGTGCGTTGTCGTTGGCATATTTTTTGAGTCCGCACATCAGGCATGACTCATCTAGGGTGTTGAGATACCCTGCCAGAGTAGTGACATTTCCAGCATCTTGTAGCTGACCAAGTATTTTGTTTAAAGCCAATTCCTCCCCCGAATAGCTACAACCCAGCTCAAACAACTGCTTCATGAGAATAGGTTTGTATATTTTCTTGGTCATTATCACATCACGTTCAATTGCTGGTGCAATGATGCTTTCTTTAATATATTTACGCCATCTCGTTTCGTCTTTTATATACTTGGCTCCACCCGGATAACCCCCAAAATAAATGTATTCACTGGCCGACGTACCAAAAGCCTCGTGCATCTCAGCAAAACTCCAGTGTGGCATGTGGATTAATTCAAATCTGCCCGCAAGAGATTCTGTGAGTCCACTTTTAAGCAACAAACGAGAACTTCCCAATAAGACCACCTTGATGTTGATGTCATGCATTGAGTCGTGGTCCCACTCCTTTTTAACCGCTTCGCTCCAATTATCGACCTTGTGCACCTCATCAATCACAAGCAAAAACTCGTTATACTCATTCATGTTAAGTCTCAAACGTGCGGTCTCCCACGACTCGCCTATCCAGCCGGTATTAGAGTCGGGGACATTGTCGGCCGACACTAACAGGTGCGGAATCTCACATTCCTTGAGAACTTGTTTAACCATGGTGGATTTACCTACCTGACGAGGCCCGACGATCACCTGAATTTTGTCACGGTCCTCGTGGATGCGATTATCGAGGATTGAAAATTGCGGTCTTTTATACATAACACTGATTTTTAGACCACAAATTTATGCAAAATTCTCAAAAGTTGCAAACGAAATTCTCAAAAGTCGCAAACAAAATTCTCAAAAGTTTCAAACAAGATTCTCAAAAGTAATATTACATAACTGATTTACAAATGTTTAAACAAAAAGTACCCTTGACTCATATCTCCGGCATATCATCTCACATATTTCGACACAAACATGGATATTTCTTTCAACGGCAATAACTATACACCAATAGCTTTTTTGAGGACTTCACTCGCGAATCTTAATGATTTTTAAACAAAAAATATCAATCATATTATGTGGATATTTTAGACCTCAAGGAGGTCGTGACTTTGGTTAACCGGTGGTCGCAGACCTGCGGGCTGCCGGTGGGAGTACAAAGTGTGAGAAAATCGCGATTGAAGACCGCTACCTCGACACGTGCAAGATTCGCACAGTGCGACCCCTTCGAGGTCGGTTTTTGGTGGGCGTATTCCTTTCCGACGGCCTGCGGCCA
>JAGHSP010000071.1 GCA_018065815.1 Candidatus Sodaliphilus limicaballi
GTTGTCCAGTGGATTAATCCTCCTTTGCGCGGAGCTGCTGAACGTAAACGGCCTTCATCATCTTCTTGCGGTTAGTTACTGAAGGCTTCTGGAATGCCTGGCGTGCGCGGAGCTCTTTGATGATACCAGTCTTCTCATATTTTCTCTTAAATTTCTTGAGGGCGCGTTCGATGTTGTCGCCTTCCTTTACGGGTACGATAATCATAATCTTTTGTTTTAAATTTTGTTGTTTATAATAATTTTGTTTGTTGTCTCGTTTCTTGTTCCTCCCGCTGGGATTGTTGTAGCCAGCACATGCACACTCATTCGCTGCATGGCGCAGTAATGGAGTAGGGGTGAGGAAGAAAAATGTAAAAAAATGAGTGGATTTCCGCTATATGTGCTCTATAATCGTGGACCTTGCACTGGCTCACACGATAGCACACGGGCAGCGGCGCGCCCTTGCTAAATGGGTAATATGTTGATAATCTGTATCTAAACGGGTTTAAACAAAACCTCCTTTCAATTTTAGCACTGCAAAGTTAATCAAAATCATTTAATTGACAATGCTTTGGCGAGATTTTTTTATTGTTGTCCAGTAAAAAAAGAAAATTTTTATATTTTGATTTATAGTTGATTTCAAGCGAAGCGCCTTTCTTTGAGGTAGTATGTATTTAGTTCGTGTCTGGGTAGAGGCGCTGCGCTTGAAATACACTGAAAATAAGCATAAAACAAATGTTGATTTCCAATTACTTATAATTTTGTTCTATGGGAGAGACAGCGTCAGGCGAGTTTCTTTGTCTTGACCAGGATCAAGAATGTGGTTGCCATGGCTAGGATGCCGAATGTCCACGAGATGACGCCGCTGGTGAGTGTGCCCCAGTGCTGGGTGATGCCGGCAACGAGATAGGTGGCAAAGGCTATGGTTGCCACGGTGATGGCGTAGGGCAGCTGCGACGAGACGTGGTTGACATGCTTGCAGCCCGACCCCGCACTTGCCATGATGGTGGTGTCGCTGATGGGCGAGATGTGGTCGCCGCACACCGCGCCTGCCATGCATGCCGAGATAGAGATGATGCGCAGCGGCGCGCCCACGGGGAAGACTGCCACGCAGATGGGGATGAGGATGCCGAATGTTCCCCACGATGTGCCTGTGGCAAATGCCAGGAAGCATGACACGACAAATATCACTGCTGGCAGCAGCTGGTCCAGATTGGTGCCTTGCATCAGCCCTGCTACGTAGGTTGCCGCACCCAGCGAGTCGGTCATTGATTTGAGCGTCCATGCCAGCACCAGGATGAGCATGGCAGGAACCATCGCCTCGAAGCCCTTGATGAGGCAGCTCATGGCGTCTTCAAAGTTGATGACTCGGCGGCTAGTGAGCCACACTATGGTGAGCAGCAGCGCTGTGAGCGAACCTATCACGAGTCCCACCGAGGCGTTGCTGGCGGCAAAGGCGTCGATAAAGTGCCCGCAGGTCTCGCCAGGGGTGAAGAATCCGCCCGAGTAAGCCATGCCCATCACGCACGACGCTATGAACAGCACTATGGGCACAACGAGGTCGAGCACGGTGCCGTTCTTGCCCAGTTTCTTGAGCGATATGCCGCTAGAGGTTGCCTCCATCTTGGCATCGGCAACCTCGCCCACCTTGTCGGGCTCCACCTTGTCGGTCTGCGCTTTGAGGTTATACTTGCGCATCAGGGCAAAATCCTTCTGAAACAGCACTATGAGCATCAAGAAGATGATTGAGAAGAATGCGTAGAAGTTAAATGGTATTGCCTGGCAGAAGAGCGCGAGCCCGTTCTCGCCCACTGCGCAGAATCCCGCCACTGCCGCTGCCCAGCTCGAGATGGGGGCGATGACGCACACGGGAGCTGCCGTGGAGTCGATGAGGTAGGCGAGTTTCTCGCGCGACACGTGGTGGCGCTTGGTGACGGGGCGCATCACCGAGCCCACGGTGAGGCAGTTGAAATAGTCGTCGATGAAGATGAGCAGCCCGAGCATGAGCGTAGCAATCTGCGCGCCCACCTTTGACTTTACATGCTTGCCCGCCCAGCGTCCGAATGCTGCCGAACCGCCGGCCTTATTGGTGAGAGCAACCAGTGTGCCCAGGATGACCATAAAGATGAGTATGCCCACGTTCCACTTGTCGGAGATGCAGTGGATGAGTCCGAACGACTGTGCGTCGGCTCCGGTGCCCACGGTGTTGTCGAGCAGGTGGCTGATGAAGCCTTCCACGCCTGTGCCCATTGAGATGCAATAGAACACAGCACCCAGCACGATGCCCACAAACAGCGATGAATAAACCTCCTTGGTGACCAGAGCAAGCAACATTGCCACCAGCGGCGGCACGAGCGACCAGTATGTTCCTATAAAATTCATTTCCCTTACATCCTTTGGGTTAGCCACATAGACATGAACTTGTCACAGAGTTCGTATGTTCCCTGTTTAGTGGTGATGAGCTGTTTGCTCAACAAGGCTGATACCGCCTTCTGCACTGCGCTTGCCGAGTTGAGGTGATGTCGCTTGATAAATGCGGAGCTTGTGATTCCTGTGGCTTTGCCCTCGCTGGCAATAGCTTGCAGTATTGCGGTTTGGGACTGATTGAGTTGGAAGATGATGTCACTATAAGAATCCGCATGCGAGTGTATCACGTGCGACAACGCTGTGTCAATGTCGTCTTTCGTGCATTTTTCGCCCGCCGGAGTTAGTGAAAACAATTCGTTAAGCATCTTCTGCACATACCACGTCACTCCGTCGAATTTGTTGTAAATATCTATTATAACTTGCCCTTCAATCTTTTTGTTTGCTTTGTCAAAATGGTGTTGGGCAAATTCAACATATTTGTCAACAGAGATTGCCCCCACGTGCATTATGGTCACGCTTTGGTAAAAAGGACGTGAGGGTGAGATGAATATTTCATTCATCATAGATCGTTGTGACCCTGAAAAGATAAACGCTGCGTTGCGGCACTCTTGAATGTAGGTGCGCATCAGTGCCTCTACATTTCTCTCTGGATAGGTTGAGATGGTTTGGAACTCGTCTATTGCAACGATACACGGCATCTCGGATTGACCGAGGTATGAGAAAATCTCGTCAAGGGTGAACTCGGGTGCATTGATGTCGCCAATGTTGATGTTCCAGCTCGCGTTGCCCATTCCGTCAAATGAAATGCCTGTGCGCAACGATGTTACTATGCTCAGAAATTTGTCAAGGGCTTTCTGGCCTCTTGTTTTAAGACGCATCACGATTGCTTTGCCCATCAGGAATACAAGGTCGGAAAGACTCTTTGTGGCATAGATGTCAATGAGAATTGTTACATATTGCTGCTTGATACTGTCTTGTTCAAAACAGTGGTGGATAAGGCCTGTCTTGCCTATGCGTCGAGGTGAGATCAAAGCAACGTTATTGCCGTTGGTGAGCAATCGGGTGAGTTCAGCGGTTTCGCTCACTCTGTCACAAAAGTACTCGGGCGACTCATAACCGTATGTCGTGAATGGATTAATCATTTCAGTAAAAATTTTATTTTGATGCAAAGATACGTTTTTTTGCCGAATTATCCAAAACAGATTATCCAAAACAGATTATCCGAAATGGATAATTTCTCAACCTTACGCTTACAGCGCGCTGTCATTGAGTAAAAGTATTACGGATTATGGCGCTACGCTTGAAATTTACTTAAAAATCAACACAAAATTTAATTCCTTGATCAACAGGGTTCTTGGCCACGCCGACCATTTAGGTATTTTTATTTTCAGCTTATTTTTAGGTAACTATTCACCAATGGAACTCCCCGCGCGGATCTCACTGATCTCACTGATTTTTTTTTCATTGAAAAAATATATATAGTGGATTTTTTAGACCTCAGGGAGGTCGTAACTTTGGTTAACCGCTGGTCGCAGACCTGCGGACTGCCGGTGGGGGTGTGTGAAGTGTAACAAAATCGCGGTTGAAGACCGCTACCTCGAAACGTGCAAGGTTGCGGTCTTCAACCGCAGTATAGTGTATCGCGTTTACCCTGCCCTGCCTTCGCTTGCGCTCAGTTAGGACAGGGTTATGTGC
>JAGHSP010000073.1 GCA_018065815.1 Candidatus Sodaliphilus limicaballi
GTCAAGAAGATCTCAACACTTTGCGTTGAGTGTATAGGAGATAGCCAGCAAGAGCTGAACCCAGGACATCGCTCACGGTGTGGCTAGCAAAGACACCCATCTAGCCGTTCCAACCCATGTCCTCGAAATATACAGGAAGGATAAACGCTAAAGGCAATAAAAATAGTACCTGACGTGAGAGACTCGTTACTATTGCAATCCACGGTTTATCTATCGCCATGAAGAACTGCGAGTTAGTGATAGTGAACGCAATGCACGGCGAGAGAACCAGCATGAGCCTCAATGCAGGCGCACACAGGTCGAGCAGGGCGGCATCGGTAGTAAATGCCATCGCCATATATCTGGGAATAAAAATAACGAGCAATGACCCCACCAAGCCTATCGCAAGATTTACCTTCATGGCAAGCATGAACACTTCGCGCAGTCGAGATGCAAGCCCTGCCCCGTAGTTATATCCAGCGATGGGCTGCATGCCTTGGCATATTCCTATGATAAACATCACCACTAGCGGCACGTAAGAGTTGGCTATGCCCATAGCAGCCACCGCATGGTCGCCGCCATACTTGAGCAACTGCAAGTTCAATGCGGCCACAACGCCCGAGGCTGCCACATTCATCGAGAACGGGCTCACACCTATGGCAAGGATGTTGCGGAATATGCGGTATTGCGGTTTCCAGCCATGCATGCGGTAATGGATGAATGAACTCCTGCTCACGAGATGAGCCACTGCCAGCATTGCTGAGAAACCCATCGACAACGTAGTCGCCCATGCAGCACCGGCGATGCCCCAGTCAAGAACGTAGATGAACAATGCATCCAGAGCGATGTTAAGTAATGACCCCGACAGCATGATCCACATCGACTTGCGGGCATAACCCGACGAGCGAATGAGATGCGTGAGGTTAAAAGTCACTGTGGTGAAAAACATGCCTGGTACCACAATGTCCATGTACTCCTTGGCATAGGCAATAGTATCGGCACTTGCACCAAACATGCCCAGAATGGCATCACTGAAAATGTACCACGCCGACATGAATAATGCCCCGAAGAATATAGTTAGAATTGTGCTATTACCCAATATATCTTCAGCCCAACGGATGTCACGCTTGCCCAGCACAATGCTCATGCGAGCACCAGCTCCTGCACCTACAAGCGACCCGAAGGCATGAATGATGTTCATGATGGGAAGCGTCACCGTGAGGCCTGCAATCGCAAGCGCACCCACAAACTGACCGAGGAACACACGGTCGCAGATGTTGTAGATCGACGCGATGATCTGCGTTATCACCGCTGGTAACGCATATTGCCACAGCAACGACGCTATGGGTTTGCTCTCAAATTCTTTAGTATTGTCTTTTATCATTTAGTCTAATAATCTTTGTCTTGTCTATAATACGACTTTTTGAGAACACACTCTCGAAAGCCGTATTATTTTATGGTGATGGGGAGGACAGCCTTTTTCAGTCCAGGAGCAGTGACGGTGAGCGTCGCTTGTCCTGGGGTGGCAGTTGCCTCAACCACCACAACGAGCTGGCCGTTGAATGCTTTCATCGTGGGCGATGTGAACACCTCGGTCGAGGTGGCATCTCCATTGCAGCATGAATTGAAACGTGCCGATGCTCCCTTCACTGCAAACGACAGTTGGTTGCTGGCTGCGGGGCACAGGTTGCCGTCCTTGTCAACAACCCGCACGGTCACGAAACTCAAGTCAGGGGTATCGAGTGCCTTGCCACTGTCATCGACAGGAAGCACGGTGAGAGTGTTGCGGTCGGCAACAAGTTCGATGTGGTGGGGTTTTCCGGCAGTGCGCACCACCCGCTCTGCGGCTTTATTGCCCTGGGCATCGTATGCCACAACCTTTACCTCGCCTGGTTCAAACTTCACGTCCATCCAGCGCATGCGGTATCGGTCTAAACGATTCTTGCCTTGGGGGGCATCAGGATCGGCAAATTTAGCCATCTCGCCCCACGGTGTCTTGACGTCAGTCATCAGCGCCTTATAGTCCTCAAGCGACAGGTCTATATGCCTGCGACGTCCCTGACTCTTACCATTGACAAAGAGCTCTGCCTCGGGATAATTAGTATAGCAGAACACTGGGGTAACCTCCCCTTCGCGCCCCTGCCAATTCCAGTGAGGCAGCAAGTGAATGGTCTCTTTCTCGGGAGCCCAGTGGGTGCGATATAGCCATGCGCGGTCCTTTGGCAAACCTGCAAGGTCATATATGCCGAAGTAACTTGAACGCGAGGGCCAGTACTCGTCGTAGGGCGTGGGCTCGCCCAGGTAGTCAAAACCAGTCCACACAAACTCGCCTATCACCCATGGGGCTTTGTCCTGCCACATCCAGTCGTCGTCGGGGATATTGCTCCAGATACACGACTGCAAGTCGTAGCTTGACACCTGTCCGTCGGGCATCGCATCTTCGGCAACTCCATGACGCTCTACCACCGGGAAGTGATACACACCGCGGCTCGACACTGTCGATGCAGTCTCACTGCCCAGGATAAATCCGCGTGGTGACGCCGCCAAACCTTTCTCATACTGCTGCACGCGATAATTGAAACCGGGGATTTCAGTTGCCGAGAGCACACCGCTCCATATTGCCCCGCCTATGTTGTCATTGCCCTGCGTGCAAGGACGTGTGGGATCCAGGCTGTGGATCAAGTTTTGCAGCTTGCGGGTATATTTCAAGCCAGTGGCACTGCTCTGGTCTGGAATCTCGTTACCTATCGACCACATCACTATCGACGGGTGATTGCGATGCACGAGCACAAGGTTCTCAAAGTCACGTTCCCACCATGCGCGTCCGTCGGCATTGGGGCTTTCAGTATCTACCTGTTCAAAGAAACGGGCATATCCGTTTTTGCACTTGGGATATACCCACATGTCGCACGACTCGGCCATTACGAGCATTCCCATCTCGTCACATATGTCCATCTGCCATGGCGCAGGCATGTTGTGGCTAGTGCGTATGGCATCGCAACCTATCTCTTGCAACAAACGCACCTGGCGACGGAACGCTGCCTTGTTGAATGCAGCGCCCACAGGACCCATGTCGTGATGCAGGCACACTCCCTTGAACTTGCGTATTTGGCCATTGAGTTTGAAACCCTCGGCAGTGTATTCGGTTAGTCGCAGACCAGTCTTTATCTCGCTACGGTCTATCAATTTGTCACCATCGAGCAACTCGGTCACCAGCGTGTATAGCACAGGGTGCTCTGGGCTCCACAATGCAGCATCGGCAACAGGAATCACTTGGCAAGTCTCATAACTCTCGTTAATCGACGTGTTCACGCTAGCCACCTGGCGGCCTTGTGCATCAACCAGTTTGTGTACTATACTGTAATTTCCTTTTATCACATCGTGCTTGCGCACCTTGGCATTCACGGTGAGCAACGCGCGCCTTGCAGCAGTACCGTTGGCATTGACCTCGTCAAGGCGAGTCGTGCGGGCAAATGTGCCCCAAGTCTCAAGCCCCACAGCCTGCCCTAGCACCAGTCTCACCGGGCGGTAAAGTCCTGCTCCGGGATACCATCGGCTAGATTCTTCCACATTCTGCAAGTGCACTGCAAGCGTATGTTCGCCGGGAATAAGTTTACCTTCTACCGACCGGTCGCGGGGAAGCGCATCGGAGATGTCTAGCTTGAACGTATTGTAACCAAATGCCCAATACCCCACTTCCTTGCCGTCGATATAAACTCGCGGCTCGGCCATCGCTCCGTCAAAAACCAGCTCGGCGTGGCTATATCCCTCGGGAATTGTTATCGTGGTGCGGTACCAGCCCTCGCCTATCCATGGCAACGAACCTGAGCGGCCTGTTTTCTCGGTCGCTTCTTTCTCGCCGTTCTGCACGATGGCTACGACTTGTTTGTCAATTTCCTTGTCAAACGGACCGCTGATGGCCCAGTCGTGCGGTATTGTCACCTGCTGCCACTTTGTGTCATTATATGTTGTTGACTCGGCCCCAGCGTGAGCGCCTTTTTCAAAACGCCATCCGCTGAGCAACAGTTGCTCTGTGCTCTGCGCATTCATTGTAGCGCACACGAATGCTGCAAGCATCAACGAGGTGGTAAATCTTATTTTCATAATATCTAATGGATTTTCAAAATTTCAGGTCTAGTATCTTGACTTTTTTATCACGCGACAACTGCCCCGGGTTGGTTCCTGGCTCGCCCTCGGGAACGCTCAACCCCTGCTTGCCGTAGTGCTGCGTCCAGTAGGGGTGAATCTCACCCGACGAGTCACGAAACGTCATGGGAATGGTGCCGAAAATATGCCTACCGCATGTGTCAACATAGGTCTTCTGCACCAGCTCGCTGCAATATATGGCACTGTCGTCAGGCATATAGTTGTAGTCATAAGGCCGTCCCGCATAGGCCAATGCATTTCGCACCGAGCGATGATGGTTTACAGCCTCTACCCTACCCGCCACCAGATTAGCAGCCCCGCCATTTGCATTGATAAATGAATCAATAGGCGTGAGGCACACTCCTGCCCCTATCGCTTCGAGAGCATATAACGGTCCATCGTCTCCACCCACACGGTGCAAGATTGCCACATGGTCAATGGGAAGGCTGTCGATTGCTGTGGTAACGCTGGTAATAGCGTTGCCATGCGGATTAACCACAAACACTAAGTCACCCTCATGCACATCTCCATGGTTGCCTGCCAGTAATGACAGCGTGACTAGCGATGCCGTGACGATGCTCAACATTGATTTCATAACCGGAAGCGATTTTTTTAAAACCACGTGACTCCATTGCTATAACTCGAGTGCTTGTCATACTTCACGTCTTGCAAGATCGACGAGTTGACGGCAATGTGGAAATTATAACTCTTGTATGGTCCCACTGGCACAAAACTTGCACTCATTGTGAAACAATGCATCTTGCGCGACACCGAGCAGTTCATATAGGTCAACTTACGCCTTTCGACATCAAAACTAGCCGAGAACGACATGCTCCAATTCTTTGTAGGACGCACATTGCCGTTCATGCTCAATGAGTGGGTAAACTTGCCGTTATACTCCATCTTGTCGTAGTTAAACGTGCCATATCCATAGTTTACCGAGTAGTTGAAACTCAAGCTCCACGGGAATTCCCACTTGGCATAACCGTCGGCATTGAGTACTACGTCGCTTGTATCCGACCCCGAGCCATCATCATCGTCGTCATCTGATGTAGCATTTGCATCATTTCCTGCACGTTGTTGCCTTGTGGCTTCCTTGGTGGCGTTATTTGTGTCTTTTTTCTTGCGTTGGAACGTCTGGTTGTTGATTGTGTATGAGAACGATGTTCCAGTGCTTGACAATCGGCCCCAACCACCGCCGTTGAACAGACGCAACTTGTTGATGCGCACAGGCTGGCCATACTCGTTGAGTCCATATTTATACACATCCCATGTGGCACTCAGGTTCAGGTTAAATCCCTTGGTGAGGCGCAACAAGATGCTGGTGTTCAAGTTACTCCATTTCAACGAATCGGCTGCCATGTTATAGGACTGGCTCAACGTGAAATTCTCAATAAGAGATATCTTCTTGTAACCAGTACTGTCCTGGTCGCTCTTTACCTTGGCTTCAAGGTTATTGGCTATTGAGAAACTCAACGTTCCGCTCTTACCCGAGGGCGCACTGCCGAAGAGGCCATGGGAGAAGTAGCTGTACTTGCGTGTCTTGACCTCGCCCTTGGGGTCGATATAGTCGTACGAACCATAATATCCCCAGAAACGGCTGCCAAAGTCGGGAGCTGCCGAGAATGAAACGGTGGGCGTCATCACATGACGCACCATCTGCAACTTGTCACCCAGGAACTTCATCGGCTTGAAGAAACCATAAATCTTGGTATTGACCGAAACACCGAAGTTGAAGTCAAACACATTGTAGAAGTTATAAGTAGTGTCTTGAATCTCGACACTGGCATTGGGATCCCACTGTCGGCGTATCTTGCTCGTGTACATTCGGTCGTTCATCGTCACATTAGGAGTGATATTGAAATACTTGAACAAGTTGAAGGTTGCCGAGATGGGGATGCTGTGGCTCATACCATTGCGCCAGTCCTTCACAAGACTTTTCTTGAAGAAATCATTCTGCTTGGCAGTGAGTGAATTCTGGAATCGTCCAGAATAAGACATCTTGATCTTTTCATACCATTTTTCCTCACCCACAACACGCTTGCGCTTGAATGGTGCCAGCTGCGACATCGTGATGGTAAAGTTGGGGAACGACACGCTCAGGGTTGAGTCGGCTGTACGCTGCGAGATGTTGGCGGTTGTCGAGAGACTCCATTTCGAACTTAACTTATAGGTCATGTTCACCGAACTGCTCTTTGTGTTCTCTGTGAAAGAGTTAGTGTAATAGGTGTCTAGGTTATTGCGTGAATAACCGCTTGTGGCAAAGTTTACGCTTGCCGAGAATGTCATGTTAGGATTGGCCTTGGGATTCTGCGAGTGACTCCACAACACCTGGAAATTGTGCATTTTGCTATAATCAGGGTCGCCCTTGTCGCCAGTAATGGTTGTCAAGTAGTTAATACTGAAGCTGCCGCTGAACTTATAACGTTTCGAATAATTGCTCTGGGCCGCCACGCCCCACGAACCACGGGTATAAATCTCTCCTGTGAGCGCAAGGTCCATGTATTTGTTCAGCGCAAGGTAGTAACCGCCGTTTCGCAAATAAAATCCGCGGTTATAGTCCTCGCCCACAGTTGGCATCAAGATACCGCTGGAATATTTTTCGGTAAACGGGAAATAACCAAACGGCAATGCTATGGGCAGGGGCAAGTCTTCAAGCACCATATACACCGGGCCTGTCACAACGTTCTTCTTTGCCACCATCTTACCCTTTGTGAGCTGGAAATAGAAGTGAGGATTGTCATGGTTATCGCACGTGGTGTACCTTCCGTCCTTAAGATAAAAATCATCGTTTTCCATCTTTTTGGTGATACCGCCAGTGAGATAGCCCTCGCCCTGCTCTGTGACTATGTCAAGTATGTAACCTCGTTTCGACTTGAAGTTGTATCTCATCTCGCGAGACTCATACTCTCCGCTGGCATCCTTGAACACGGGTTTCTCGGTGAGGTCGCCCACACTGTCGAGCACGCCCATTGCATGCACCTGGCTGCTGTCCATGTCCATGTGAATCTGATAAGCACTCAAGTCAATGTCGCCATAGAGCAAACTACTGCCGCCAAACATGTTGGCCTTGTTTTTGCCGTAGAGCACGATTGAATCCTTGGCAGCAAAATTCACCACATGTTCAAGATCAACTTTGCTCTTCACAAATCTAGACTTCTCGACAGGCACAGCAACTGTATCGGCCGAGTCGGTTGCGATACTGTCGCCTCGGTCCATCATCGTCACATGCTGCCGCGGCGCCACATTCTGAGCCATGCACAACGAACTCACGGCCATCATGACAATGACAGCCATCAAGGTGACAGGTAATATGTGCAACTTGGTGCTAAACATCAATCTCAGTGCGAGTCAAATAACATGCAAAGTTACTGCAAAGTCTAGGATAGAGCAAATTTAAGGCCACATAAATGACAGCTTTGCTCCTGAATTTATTGTTTTTTAAGTTATGCATGTCTAGGTTGTGGCTCGCAACCGCACAACAAGGCATGCATCTCGTCAAATCTTGCCAGTGATTTCTCTCCGAAACGTGCCATCTGCTTCCTCACTGTTTCAATATCACGGGCAGCTTCGCCCAAATGGGTCTTGCTGAAAAACTTGTCGGCATAGCACACCACCTTTTCTTCTATCGACTGCGGAGTCATGTCGCGCAGCGGCAGCGGCAGGTCCTGTGACTTTATATCGTCAAGTGTCAGCCCTGCCCCTGTGTGCCTCTCGCACACGAGGGCATACTCTTTCAGACCCATCGATTCAAGCATTTCAGCCCCCAGTATTCCATGCTTGATATACGGTTCATTCCCCAGGCAATGTATGCGAGGGGCATCCACCTTGATTATACCTATATCGTGGAGCATCGCTGCTGCATACACAAATTCTTCGTCAATCGCCACACCTCGGCCTTTTAGCAACTTGCACAACTCAAGCGACAAGTCGGCAACCTGCTTGCTATGCACCATCAGCACTTCATGCAATGGTGTGCCCGCAGTGTAAAATTTCTCAATAATGCTGTTATAATCTATCATTTTTTTATATTGTTGTCCGGTAAAAAAAAGAAAATATTTTTATTTTGATTTTTATGCTTAGAAAATAGCTTGCTCTGCAAGCAAAATGGAATTACCTCACAGATGGTGTATTATCATTTTTGAGGACTGAGTCCTCTATTTTAAGGGAGGTTCGCTGGTCGCGGCACGGGCTTTGCCCACTTACCGCTGCTCACTCCATTGAGCACGGTTCTTGGCGTGAGCCATATAAACAAAAAAAATCATTTTCTTTTTTATTCAAAAGTGTCGTAACTGATAGTGTTTGAAACAAGTTAGAACAACTCTCGCAATTTTAACCAGACAGTAATATTTTTTTACTATAATAAGGGATGCTGCATGTGCAACACCCCTTTTTACTTTTACTCAGTCATGTCTTGATAAGCATCAATCTATAATTGTAATCCAGCCATGCTTGTCAGGCATGTCACCGCACTGAATGGCACGCAAACGTGTGTACAGCTCGGTGGTGATAGGGCCTGGTTTGCCGTCGGGTGAGAAATAATAAGTCTTATCGTTGGCCTCATCATAAATCTCGCTCACCGGTGATGTTACTGCGGCAGTGCCACACTCGGCTGCCTCCTCAAAGTCGGCTAGCTCCTCCACAAGAATGGGACGACATTCTACCTTCAATCCCATGTCGGCAGCGATCTGCTGCAAACTCATGTTGGTGATTGACGGTAATATCGACGCACTCTTGGGGGTGATATAGGTGTTATCCTTGATTGCGAAGAAATTAGCAGGTCCGCACTCGTCAAGGTACTTTTTCTCTTTTGGGTCTAGGAACAATACTGCCGAGTACCCGTTAGCCTTGGCCTTAGCAGTTGCGCCCATGCCGGCAGCATAGTTTCCGCCCACTTTCCAGCGTCCTGTACCTAGAGGCGCAGCACGGTCAAAGTCTCGATATATAGCCACCTTGGTGGGTTTGAAACCGCCCTTGAAGTAGGGACCAACAGGCATTGCAAAGATAATGAAAGTGTATTCTGTTGCAGGGTTCACACCCACACGGGGAGTGATGCCTATCTCTAACGGGCGCAGGTAGAAAGATGATCCGCAACCATAGGGGGGGACGAATCGTTTGTTAAGCTGAATCACCTTGGTTGCCATCTCTACGAATAAGTCTTCGGGCACTGGCTCCATCATGATGCCTCGCGCACTGTCGGCGATGCGACGCGCGTTCTCCTTGATGCGGAACAAACGAATCTTGCCATCCTGTCCCACAAATGCCTTCTGACCTTCAAACACTTCCTGGCCGTAATGCAAACATGTAGCAGCAATGTGCAGATTTATTGTTTCGTCTTGGCTCACTTCAATCTCTCCCCACTTGCCATCCTTGAATGTGCAACGCACATTGTAGTCGGTCTTCATATAGGAGAAAGTCAAATTACCCCAATCTATATTTTCCGCATTACTCATACTTCTAATAATTAATGGTTAATGTTACTGGTTCTTTGTGGTGCGTTCTCTCAAATAATAGAACTCTTTTATAGCGCAACCTTCTGCGTCAAGTTTCCGATTTTCACTATATACACCCCACGTGCCCCGACCTTCAGTTCACTTGTTCCGGGATTCAATGTGGCCACCGATACACTCTGGCCCAAAATCGTGAACACTCTAACTTGGACCTTCTTTGTTGTACGGATGGTGATGACACCGTTAGAACCAAATATTTCCACGCCATCGGTCACACGTGAATCAACGAGACTGCGTCCTTGCACTTCATGCGTAGCCTCACGCCACTGCATCTGTTGTGCAACAGCGGAAATGCTAAGCGATAAAGCCAGCACAAGTGCTACATTTACAAGAAATTGTCTCATTGCTCTATATACCCAATGTATAAACTATCCTACAAATGATAGTTTTCCACTTGCAAAGTTACAAATTATAATTAATAATTAAAAGTTAAACATTCCTATTTTTAGAGTTATTTTCTTTCATTTTTTTAGATTACGGTCCGCTAAATACGTAGGAGACGTTAAAGGATAGGAAAGCCTCACTATTCATCCCCCATGCAAGCAGCCTCGAAGAAGTGCGCCGCATGGGGTGATAAATACCACAAAATGAGTGCCTCGAAGAGGCACGCCTACACCAACCAGCACCCAACTCACGATTACATATAAACACACACAGTAACGCCCAGCAGCTTTGATGCTACCGGGCGTCATTACCGTGATATCCAGATTTAATCTTCCTGGCCGTTTGCCTTGTTAATGCGCTTGCGCTCGAGCTCGTCAAGGACAATCTTGCGCATGCGTATGTGGTTAGGAGTAATCTCTACATACTCATCGGCCTTGATGTACTCAAGAGCTTCCTCTAGGCTGAATACGATGGGCGGGATGATGCGCACCTTCTCGTCGTTACCGCTTGCACGCATGTTGGTGAGCTTCTTCGACTTGGTGACGTTAATCACGAGGTCTTTCTCCTTGCTGTGCTCGCCCACTACCTGACCACCATAAACCTCATCCTGCGGGAAGATGAAGAACTTGCCGCGGTCCTGGAGTTTGTCGATTGCATAGGCAAACGCTGTTCCGCCTTCCATAGCGATGAGCGAGCCGTTGAGTCGGCGAGTGATGTCGCCCTTCCAGGGTTCGTAACACAGGAAGCGATGAGCCATGATAGCCTCGCCGGCACTGGCTGTGAGCACGTTGGTGCGCAGGCCTATGATGCCGCGTGAAGGTATCTTAAACTCGAGCAGAATGCGGTCGTTCTGGGTCTCCATGAGGGTCATCTCACCCTTGCGGCGTGTCACCATGTCGATCATCTTGCTTGAGTATTCCTCTGGGACGTTGATAGTGAGCGACTCGATAGGCTCGCACTTCACGCCGTCGATTTCCTTGATGATAACTTGGGGCTGACCCACCTGGAGTTCATATCCCTCGCGGCGCATCTCCTCAATGAGTACGCTGAGGTGAAGCACACCGCGACCGAACACGAGCCATGAGTCCTCGTTGGGTGAGGGCTCAACGCGCAGGGCAAGGTTCTTGTCGAGCTCCTTCATCAGACGGTCGTAGATGTGGCGAGATGTCACGAACTTACCATCCTTGCCGAAGAAGGGAGAATCGTTGATGGTGAAAAGCATCGACATTGTGGGTTCATCAATCGCAATGCGGGGAAGCGGTTCGGGATTGGTGAAACAAGTGATAGTATCGCCAATCTCAAATCCGTCAATACCCACGATAGCACAGATGTCGCCGCTGGCTACGCTTTCCACGTGCTTCTGGCCCATGCCCTCGAATGTGCGGAGTTCCTTGATCTTCTGGCGTGTCACTGTGCCGTCTTTCTTGCACAGGCCCACTTCCATACCATCGGTAAGTGTGCCGCGATGAACACGGCCCACTGCGATACGGCCCACGTAACTGCTATAGTCCAGCGAGGTGACAAGCATCTGAGCATCACCCTCATTCATCTCGGGGGCGGGAATGTGCTCAATGATTGCATCGAGCACTGCCGTGATGTTGTCGGTGGGTTGAGTCCAGTCATCGCTCATCCATCCGTTCTTGGCCGAACCGAACACTGTGGGGAAATCGAGCTGTTCCTCGGTTGCATCAAGGTTGCACATGAGCTCGAACACAGCCTCCTGAACTTCGTCGGGACGGCAGTTGGGCTTATCAACCTTGTTGATAACAACGATGGGTTTTAGTCCCAGCTGAATCGCCTTCTGGAGCACGAAACGTGTCTGGGGCATAGGACCCTCAAAGGCGTCAACGAGAAGCAAGCAACCATCGGCCATGTTGAGCACACGCTCTACCTCACCGCCAAAGTCGCTGTGACCCGGGGTGTCGATGATGTTGATTTTATAACCGTTATAGTTGATTGAAACGTTCTTTGAAAGGATAGTGATGCCTCGCTCTCTCTCCAGGTCATTGCTGTCGAGAATTTGATTACCCATGTTCTGATTGTCGCGAAACAGGTTACCTGCAGCGAGCATTTTATCTACCAGTGTTGTTTTGCCGTGATCGACGTGAGCGATAATGGCTACGTTTCTAATATTCTGCATTGTACTATTTTTTCTTTTGCGGGTGCAAAGTTAGTGAAAATTTCGCAATTATGCACATGTTTAACACATTAAACAATGATTTGCATAGTAGAATGCACATTTATTAGGAATATTTGTGTAACTTTGCAGTACACATAACCCAAAACACGACATGAAAGTAACAGTAAACTGCGCCACTGGCAAGAACTTTGAGATAGACTATTTTTCGTTTGGCAACGGCGACAAGCCTTTTGTACTTATCCCCGGATTGAGTTTGTTGCCTGTAACCCCTATGGCCAAGGCTGTGGCAATGCAATATCGTGCATTTCATTCAGGCTACAAGGTGTATCTGTTTGACCGCAAGCGTTCTATTCCCAATGGATATACCATTGAGCAGATGGCCGACGACACGGTCAATGCGATGCGCTTGGCTGGGTTAAGCAAGGTGTTGCTCATGGGATGTTCGCAAGGCGGAATGATGGCGCAGATGATTGCGGCAAAGTACCCCGAAATGGTAGAAAAACTCGTGCTCTGTTCTACCGCTGCCACCCCCGACGAGAATGCGCGAGCAGTGCTCGGACGATGGATCGAACTGGCACAGGCAGGCGACATGAAGGCATTTAACCGCAACGTGTTTCAACACGTTTATTCTAAGGCATATTATGACAAATATGCCGATTCGTTTGCTCTGGCCGAGGAACTAGGGACGCCTGCCGATATCGCACGATTCATCCCCCTTGCAAAAGCATGCCTGGGATATGACGCTCACGCTGTAATCAAAGGCATACAGTGCCCTGTGCTGGTGGTTGGGTCAAATATCGACAACGTGCTTGGAGGAAAAAGTTCGCTAGAATTGGCCGAAGCGCTCAATGCCAAGTTGGTAATGTATGACAACTATGGCCACGCTGCCTATGACGAAGCTCCCGACCTGCACGAGCGATTGATTGACTTCTTCGAGAACTAATATATAACCTCAGAGATTTTTTGAGCAACCTCGCCAAGATATTTGGCATCAACATCGTCAAATGACGCAAGTTCACTACTGTCGATATCGAGCACTGCACACACTGTTCCCGCGTTATTTTTCAGCGGTACAACAATCTCGCTGCGCGAGAGACTGCTGCACGCAATGTGCCCGGGAAATTCTTCCACATCGGGCACTACGAGAGTCTTGGCCTGTGACCACGATGTACCGCACACGCCACGTCCGCGCTTGATGCGGTAACATGCCGAGGTGCCTTGAAACGGTCCTAGTTCGAGCATGTCTCCATTCACAGTGTAGAATCCAACCCAGAAATATACATCACCCATCACTTCACGCATGAGAGCCGAAGCATTGGCCATCACGCTCACAGCATTAGTCTCCCCGTCTATCATCGGGACAAGACGTGCCAGCAATTCCTTGTATTTTGTCTCTTTTTCCATATTATTACCAATTTATAGGCTCGATGCCATGCTTTGCAAGATAAGCATTGGCCTGCGAGAAATGATGATTGCCGAAGAATCCGCGATAGGCCGAGAGAGGCGACGGGTGAGGCGAAGTGAGAACAAGATGCTTCATGCGGTTGATAAACGCGCCCTTCTTGATAGCATAGCTTCCCCACAAGATGAATACAAGATGCTCTCGCTCGGCGGCAAGGCGGGCAATGGCTGCATCAGTAAACTCTTCCCACCCGCGGTTTTGGTGCGATCCGGCACGATGAGCCTCCACCGTGAGCGTCGCATTGAGTAGCAGAACCCCTTGCTGAGCCCATCGTTCAAGGTTGCCGCTGGCAGGAATAGGAGCACCAGTGTCGTCATGAACCTCCTTGAAAATGTTGTGGAGCGACGGAGGAAATGGAATCCCGTCGTTAACGCTAAAACATAACCCATTAGCCTGCCCCACATCATGGTAAGGGTCCTGCCCCAGTATCACAACCTTCACGTCATTGAAAGGAGTAGTGTCAAAGGCAGCAAATATCTGCTTACCAGGAGGGAAAATCTGCTTGGTACTATACTCACCGCGAAGCCATTGAGTGAGGTTTACAAAATAATCCTTACCCCATTCAGCAGCAAGTTCACGTTTCCAGCTCTCTTCAATCCTTATATTCATATTCATGCAATCTAAAATTCATTTGCAAATCTACTAAAAATATAGTAATTTTGCAAAACAAACATCAATGGACCCGTAGTTCAATGGATAGAATAAAGGATTCCGGTTCCTTCGATTGGGGTTCGACTCCCCACGGGTTCACTAAAATAGGCGTAAACCACGCCTATTTTTTTCTTGATTGACACAGTAAATAATGCATTCTGATTTAGTAGCAATATCAGATTTATCACTTTTATCGCATTGCAGTGGTCAATAGCATATAATTTGTTGTATCCATGAATGCAAAATTAACAAATCACTTGCAAGGAAACACTATCAACTGGGCAATCAGTGGAAAAGTAGTGCTTTTTCCTGGGAAAAGGAAAGTTAAACGGGAAAGTGCGACCCCTTCGAGGTCGGATGGGGTGTGTTCCTTTGCCGACGGCCTGCGGCCATCGGTTACGATGCAATGTGACGACTCCGTCGTCAATTAGCCGAACCAGTGAAATATCAATAAACAGCGTGTATTCCGAAATCAA
>JAGHSP010000344.1 GCA_018065815.1 Candidatus Sodaliphilus limicaballi
TGCAGACTTATCCACTCTCATAAGCCTTGGTATCAAGTTTCTGTACGTCGGGGCAGATGTTTGCCTACGGCTTCCTTCAGATTCCACCTCGCGGTGGACACCCTTGCCTTCGGCTGTAGCCTTCCCACTGTTAGGGCGGCTTGGGGACTTGCACCCGTTAGAATACGTTCGTGCTGGGCGAACAAAAAAGAATGCCGACGCAATCACTGCGGCGACATTCTCCTTCACATTATTTAATTATGTGCCCTAGGAAAAAATGATGGTGCAAAGTTAGTCGCATTCAGGCAACCCGCAAACTATATGCCGTTAATTTTATTGAATTGACGGGGATTTCAGTGCTGTTCCCTTGTTTTTGATAGGATTTTCATTGATCAAAGGCGAGGTTTGTTGAGACGATGCGTGTCTCATGTGCGTATTCCGTGGCATGACTGTGCGGAACCTCTCTCGCACCATCTATTATGGTACCGCCTTGCAAAGCACATCCAGTCATTCCTGGCATATCGAAACCGCTCTTACCTTGTGGGATATAGGAACTGCCCATTGCCTTGTCTGATGGTTAAGGGTTCGCCCCCGAAGTGGCGGAGCGGTGTGCTCACCGCCTTGCTGAACTTCGGCTTGGCATCTCGCTTCACCGTAGGGATATGGCATGTCACGCCGTCGCGTCGGCATGGTACTCCGCTGAGCCTGCTTCATCCGCGCCCATTCCCGGGGCAATACCGCATGGCAGAGGTCATTCGTCAGCTTGGGGCTTGACCGTACTCTATGCCTTTGCGGTTGACTGCTTTTGTCCCAGCATGGCTGGTCCACCTCGCCGGCGGTCTCGTTACTCTATGCGTCACTGCGTGATGCGGAGCTTCCGGGCAAAGCCCTTTCATGACATTGTCGCTCTTCTCCACGCCCTTTGGTGGATTTTACGCGTGGGAGCTGACTCCCTATGATTTTTCCGGGCAGAACATTAATCGTGACAGTCGCAGTGCTTCCTGCGCTTATATTTTTCCTTCACAAAGTTACACCGTCGCTCTCTGAGCAAGGACAAGACGAGTTTTATCAAAAAATGGACGATGCGAGCCTCTTAGGGGCAAGCCCTACAATTTTGTTGCCAAAATCCTTGCACGGACGTTCACTTGCACGGTGTCTGATTCGTTCGTAAAAATTAAAGAGCGCGGAAGCGCGAATGTCTAACAATTAAATTCTTAAAAAATTATGAGAAAGTCAGCAAACACCCCCGCAGTTGAATCAACACCCAAGGCCGCTACAAAGCGCCGCCAGTCTAAGAAAGCCGCTAAAGCAGCGGAAGCACCCCAGGCAGAGCCCGCGAAAGAGGTTGCAGAGCCCGCAGTCGAGGAGGCTCCCGAGCAAGCCGAGGAGCAGCAGCCCACCGCCAAGGTCATCCAGGTCAAGCTCACCGCAAGCGGACGATGGTATGTCTTCTACCGCGGCATCAAGCCCAGCGAGAATGTGGGCTGCGGATGCAAGACAGCCGCCTCGGCGATGAAGTACTGCCGCCTGCTCAAGCAGCGCGACAAGGCATATATCCCCGATGAAGTCTACCAGATGCTCAAGTCGGGTTCAGCACAACAGGCATAAGCCTCACGTCCCTGCCGCCCCTCCGGGGGCGGCTCTTTTTCCCTTAACCATCAAATTATTATTACGGCAATGAGACAGTACAAAGTTTATACAGACAAGGGCAGCTTCAAGATAGAAGCCCAGAATGACACGGACGCGCTGAGGCTCTCGCTCTACTACTGCTGGCGCGACAGCGAGAAGTTCCGCCACATCGAGGCCATAGGCGTAAATCCGCACTACACGATACACGCATCGATAATACTCAACAACAGTTTCTTCACCTTTGAACAATGATAGATATGGATATACAAGAATTCCTCAGCACCGAAATCCCCGTCAGTACACCCAATGAACACGGCGTTTACTGCCGCGATTGCCAGACATGGGTCACCATAGTGGACACACCCAAGCTGAAAATGTCGGTGATCGTCGCACGCAGCGAGCAGGGCTATCTCTTCTCATACGATTCCTTCGACAACACCAAAGGCCAGTACATGGCTTCAGCGGGATGGCCGTCGATATACACCGAACCTCATCCCGACAAGGAGTACATCTACACATACTGCGCCGAGCTGATGGGCATACGCACGGCATTCGAGAATGCAATACGCCGTGCCGTTGACGCAGCGCGGCACCGCCGGTTGACACTGTTCTGATTTTTGCTCATAATTGTTGGTTGAATGCAGTCCGAGAAATTCGGGCTGCATTCTCT